>CAIJPI010000001.1 GCA_903822525.1 uncultured Bacteroidales bacterium
ATGGTATAATATTGCTGCCGACCTTGGCGGTAAAATGCTTCCTCCCCTTCATCCGGGCACGCTTAAACCTCTCGATGGCGCTTCGATGAGCGCACTCTTCCCCGACGAACTGATTCGGCAGGAAATGTCGGGCGAACGCTTTATCAGCATACCTGATGAAGTTCGTGAACTCTACAGTATGTTCAGGCCTTCGCCTTTGTACAGGGCTGTAAACCTTGAAAAAATGCTGGGAACACCGGCAAAAATATATTATAAGTATGAAGGAGTCAGCCCGGCAGGATCACACAAAACCAATACGGCTATCCCACAGGCATATTACAACAAAAAAGAAGGCATAAAAAAAATAGCAACCGAAACAGGTGCCGGCCAATGGGGCAGTGCACTCAGTTTTGCCTGCAATCACTTTGGTATTGATCTGCAGGTTTTTATGGTTAAAGTAAGTTTTGACCAAAAACCTTACCGTAAAATGCTGATGAACCTATGGAACGGAAAAGTTGAAGCTTCGCCAAGCATTACTACACAGGCTGGTCGCAATATTCTGGCTCAGCAGCCTGACAGTCCGGGAAGTCTGGGAATTGCCATCAGCGAGGCGATTGAATTGGCAGTGAGCGACCCGGGAACCAAATATGCCCTGGGAAGTGTACTGAACCATGTACTGTTGCACCAGACCATTATCGGGCTCGAAGCTGAAAAGCAATTCGAAAAAGCCGGCGATTATCCTGATGTAGTCATCGGTTGTTTTGGTGGCGGATCAAATTTTGCAGGAATTTCTTTTCCTTTTGTACGGCATAACCTCGATGGCAAAAAGAAAACGAGGTTTATTGCCGTTGAACCTTCTTCCTGCCCGAAACTTACAAAAGGATTGTTCCGTTATGATTTTGGCGATGTTGCCGGTATGACCCCACTTCTGCCCATGCACACCCTGGGGCATGATTTTATCCCACCCGGAATACACGCAGGCGGCCTGCGTTATCATGGAGCTGCTCCATTGGTGAGTGCCCTGGTGAATGAAGGCATTGTTGAAGCCCAGGCCATCGATCAGTTGGAATGTTTCGAGGCAGGATTAAAATTTGCTCAGGCCGAAGGAATTCTGCCGGCACCTGAAACTTCACATGCAATAGCTGCAACTATCAGGGAAGCCTTGCTTGCGAAAGTCGAAAATTCACCGCGCACTATCCTCTTTAACCTGAGTGGCCACGGCTATTTCGATATGTATGCCTACCAGCAGTATCTCGACAATAAACTCACCAATTTTATTTTTGATGATGCCATGCTGAAAAATATCGAAAAGAAAACACATCCTATTGAATTGGCTTTCAAATAAATATCATAAAAAAAACGCACCCTGAGATACACAGGGTGCGTTTTTCAAATTATTCTTAAAATGAGTGAATTATTGTTTTAAAGCCCTGGTCTTCAATCTTTAACCAGGCAAAAATAATTTACCTCGCTGACTGTGAAGTCCCGATTTAAAATCCTAATCCTGCAGAACTTTATTCACGAGGTCGGCAGCTTCCTGTAACGATACAGCTGAATATACTGCAAGTCCAGAGTTATTTATCAGTTCTTTAGCTTCTTCGGCATTGGTGCCCTGAAGCCTGACAATGATAGGGATGGGGATATTTCCGATGTTTTTATAGGCGTCAACAATTCCTTGTGCCACACGGTCGCAGCGGACAATACCACCGAAAATATTAACGAGAATGGCTTTTACCGAAGGATCTTTAAGTATGATGCGGAATGCACGTTCAACACGTTCGGCATTGGCTGTGCCACCCACGTCGAGGAAATTGGCCGGTTCGCCTCCGCATTGTTTGATAATATCCATGGTTGCCATGGCAAGCCCTGCACCATTTACCATACAACCCACATTACCGTTTAGCTTAACATAGTTCAGGTTGTATTTGCCTGCTTCCACTTCCGAAGGATCTTCTTCATGAATATCGCGCATAGCAGTGTAATCAGGATGGCGATAGAGTGCATTGCCATCGAGACGCATTTTGCAATCAACGGCAAGAATTTTATCATCGCTGGTCTTCAGCACCGGGTTTATTTCAAGCATGGCACAATCAGCGCCCATGTATGCATCATAAATACCTTTCACGAATTTAACCATATTTTTATGCGCTTCGCCCGAGAGTCCCAGGTTAAAAGCGACATTGCGGCACTGAAAGGATTGCAGGCCAACTTTGCGGTCGATATTTTCGAGGAATATCTTTTCAGGTGTATGCTCAGCAACTTCTTCTATATCCATTCCACCTTCGGTTGAATACATAATCATAACCTTGCCTTCCTGACGGTTCAATAACATGCTCAGGTAAAATTCCTTGGTTTCGGAGGCTCCCGGATAATACACATCCTCCTGAATAAGAACTTTACGGACCAGTTTCCCCTGGGCGCCGGTCTGAGGCGTTACAAGAGTCATCCCTAATATATTTGTAGCTTTCTCACGTGCATCATCGGTTGTTTTAGCCAGTTTAACGCCACCTCCTTTGCCACGGCCGCCTGCATGTATCTGTGCTTTTACAACACAATACTGCGATCCGCTCAGTTTCTGGATTTCTTTTGCCGCATCAACTGCCTGCTCAATAGTTTCAGCCATGATACCCCTGGGTACCGGTACTCCGAAACTGCTTAAAATCTGCTTTGCCTGGTATTCGTGAAGATTCATTGTAGCTTAATTTATTTATTTGTCGTGTTTTTATTCTATTTCCAACTTTTTTATACGATTATTCTCCAAACAATCTGCTATACCAAAAAAGCTATAAAGCACTGATAATATATTTGTTATGATGTGAAAACAAAAATACATCATACATTGAAATCCGGATTGTAACGGTCTGCTAAAATAAATATTTTTATTACAATAAACTTATAAAAGGCAACCTATATCTTTGCGCCAAAATTTCTGTTTCAGTGCGTACACTTTTTATAGTTTTATTAGTTCTTTTTTACTGCCTCCATTCCATTGCCAGCAGCAATCCGAATCCGGTTAGCAGCAGAAAATCAGCTCAGGCGATCCGAATTAATGTTGCACCCAGAATTAACGGGCTGGCTGATGATCCTATATGGCAATCCATTATTCCAATCAGTGATTTCAGGCAATACCAGCCTGTGTATGATGCCAACCCATCCTTTCGTACGGAGGTGAAAATTGCATACGATGACAATGCTATTTATGTGCTGGCCTGCATGTCGGACCCTCATCCGGACAGTATCCTAAGGCAACTCGGCATCCGCGATGAGGATAATTTGAATGCAGATATGTTCAGCATCGAATTCGATACCTATAACAACCAGCTGGATTCCTATTCTTTCCAGGTAACGGCGTCGGGGGTACAACTGGATTGGCGCGAATCGGACCAAACCTACGATGCGGTATGGCAAAGCGAAGTACGGATTACTCCTGAAGGCTGGACTGCAGAACTGAAAATCCCATATTCTGCCTTACGGTTTCCACGTGCGGATAAGCAACTCTGGGGTTTGGAGATATCCCGTTCTATCCGAAGGTATCGCGAATCGGACCAGTGGGCTCTCGAAGTGCAGGAAGCCAAAAACGATCTGCCGTATTGGGGAACGCTCGAAGGCATCGAAAATATTGTGCCCCCTGTCCGATTATCAGCAACACCTTATATTTTATTGCAGGCCGAACACTTTCCTGATCAGGCAGCTGCAAGCGACATTTCAACTTCTTTCGGCGGCGGAATGGATCTGAAGTACGGCATCAACGAGAGCTATACACTCGACATGTCGCTCCTACCCGATTTCAGCCAGGTACAATCCGACAATAAAGTAAAAAACCTGTCAGCATTCGAAACCATTTATGAAGAGCAACGGCCATTTTTCAAAGAAGCTGTTGACCTTTTTATGAAAGGCGATATTTTTTATTCGCGCCGGATCGGGAAAACTCCGTCTCTTTTCTATAGTATACAGGATTCTCTAAAAGACACGGAATATATTAGTAAGAACCCTGTTCAGCAGCGTTTAATCAACGCAACCAAAGTTTCAGGCAGAAGCAAAAAAGGCCTGGCAGTTGGAATATTAAATGCTGTAACTGCCAACACATATGCCGTTGCCCAGGACGAGTCCGGAACCAGGCGTAAAATCATGAGTGATCCACAAACAAATTATAACCTGCTCGTCTTCGACCAGGCACTTAAAAATAATTCGGATCTGTTTCTGACAAATACGAATGTACTCCGCGGGAGCAACTTCAATAAAGCCAATGTCACAGCAGCTGGCTTAACACTCAATAACAAATCGAATACATACCGAATAAACCTGGCTGGAGGTATGAGCCAACTCCTGAAACCAGGAATCACCTCTGGCGACAAATCCGTAAATACACGCGGGTTCAAATATGATATCAGCGTTTTAAAAACCAACGGTAGTTTTCAATGGGAGATAAGCCGTTCAACGATGGATAATAAATTCAATGCCAACGACATGGGATTAACGTTGTATAATAACTATAACAATAACTCTGCAAGCATAAGTTATAATGTTTATAAGCCTTTCTGGATTTTGCGCAATATAACTAACAGTCTTTCTATTACAAATCAGAACAATTTTTCGACACATAAACCACAGACGAATCAACTCGAATTTCAAACATTTATGACAAGCATGCAATATTTAACGGTATGGTTTGCAGCCGGGCATGCTTTTTCTGAAACGTATGATTATTATGAACCCCGCACTCAGGGATTATTTTACCTGAGGCCAAAAGCAAGTTGGGGAAACCTCGGTTTTTCATCCGATTACCGAAAGCAATTCGCACTCGACGGGACTCTGAACGCCTTTTATTTGGCCAGGGACAATTCCAAAGGACTCTCTTTCGGACTTTCGCCTATTGTAAGGCTCAATGATCATTTCACTTTTAATCTGGCGTTTGGTTATGAAAAAATTATCCGTGACTTTGGATTTGCCGGAAAGCAGGATGATCTGGTTATTTTCGGCAACAGGAATATCAATACTTTCGAAAACTCAGCCACAGGGAAGTACCTTTTCAAAAATAATATTTCACTCAGTCTGGTTGCACGTCATTACTACAAGCAAGGGATGTATAAAAGTTTTTATTCCCTGCTGGAATCAGGAAATCTCCTACCTAATGCCAGTTATATTGAAAATAAGGATTTCTCTTTTAATTCCTTTAATGTTGATATGGTTTTTGCATGGATTTTTGCTCCTGGCAGCAGCCTGAATTTAGTATGGAAAAATGAAATTGTAGGTGAAAAAGGAAATGTTGCCGGAAATTATTTCACTAACCTCGATGATACATTTTATGAACCACAGTTGAACAACATTTCGTTAAAAGTACTGTACTATATTGATTATCAAAAATTAAGCAGTAAGAGGAAAAGTAAATAAACCAGGCAATACAAAACTACTGAAAGGCTTACCGGCAATAAGATTGTGTGGATTTAACTACTCTTCTAACCCAATAAACACAGCAGGCTGTACCAAAATCTGTTTCGTAATTTTCGCAAGCCGAACCTTTTATATTAACTTGTACCTTTGCAATCTGAATTTTAATTATGATATCCGGAAAAGACATTCACAAATCATACGGATCGCTCGAAGTACTCAAAGGCATTGACCTTGAGATTAACCAGGGAGAAATTGTATCTGTTGTAGGGGCTTCGGGTGCAGGGAAAACCACCCTGCTTCAGATTATAGGCACACTCGATAAGCCTTCATCCGGTTCTATTTTTTTCGACAAGCAGGATGTAGCTGCATTAAGCGAAAAACGGCTGGCTTCGTTCCGCAATAAAAATATTGGCTTTGTGTTCCAGTTTCATCACCTGCTGCCAGAGTTTACGGCCATCGAAAACCTTTGCATTCCTGCTTTCATTGCGGGCATGTCAAAAAAAGAAGCTGTCACCAGGGCTATGGAATTGCTAAATTTCCTGCATCTTGCCGATAGAGCCGAGCATAAGCCATCAGCGCTTTCGGGAGGCGAACAGCAGCGGGTTGCCGTAGCACGTGCACTCATGAACCATCCAACAGCTATACTTGCCGACGAACCTTCGGGTAATCTCGACTCGGCAAATGCAAGGGAACTTCACAAGCTTTTTTTTACTTTGCGCAAAGAATTCAACCAAACTTTCGTGATTGTGACCCACAACCAGGAACTGGCGGATATGAGCGACAGGAAACTTATGATGGTTGACGGACGAATCCTCTGAAATTCATAGTTCTCTTTTCAACGCTGCAATCACAGCATTTTCACTACCTATGTGGGTTGCTTTCAAATAAATACGGATTTATACCGTTATCCTGTAGATTTACCTAATTGCAAAAATATTTTCGCATCAATGAAGCGTTTCCATTTCCACTTGTGCCTGATACCTTTTCCCCGAATTATCAGCCTGATTTACATATTGTTATTAATATTTTCAGTCCCGGTAAATGCGCAGAATAAAAGCAATACCCCCGAATATAAGGCCTTAATCCTGCAGGCTGATAAGGCATATGCTGCAAAAGATTATCCCGCCGCTTTGCTTGCTTACGAAAGGGCAAGCCGCTCAATCAATGATCAGAATTATGCCTCCTCAAAAATTACTGAAATAAACAAACTGCTCGATGGTAGTCCAACCTTGCGCG
Source organism: uncultured Bacteroidales bacterium (assembly GCA_903822525.1). GTDB lineage: Bacteria > Bacteroidota > Bacteroidia > Bacteroidales > UBA4417 > UBA4417. Next base: position 6,607 of record CAIJPI010000001.1, read on the forward strand.
CCGATCTTATTGAGAACCTGATTATTAAAGCGGAGGAATTATACAAAGCAAAAAATTATTCTTCGGCTAAAATCGAATACCAGGAAGCATTAATCCTTGATCCAACAGCTCAGTTTCCGAAAGACAGATTGAGCCAGATAAGTGCTGTGTATTCTGATCCGGGAGATGATGAATATTTTGCTGATGCAATGTCAACCGGTGATAAAGCTTTATCTGCCGAAGAGTATGACAAAGCAATTCAGTTGTATGAATCGGCACTTGCCGTAAAACCGGATTCGAAAACAGCCAAAGATAAGCTAGCCTCAGCAAGAAAAACAAAAGAGGAAGCCCTGGTCAGCAGCGGGCAGGCAGCAAAAATACTTGTGATTGCCGATAAATTACTGCAGTCGGCAAAACGCGACGAAGCACGCGCGGAATACCAGAAAGTATTGGCTCTTTCACCCAAAAACGCTTATGCAAAGCAAAAAATTCGGGAAATTGACAACTATCTGAATGCTGAAAAAGAACTTCAGGACAGATACAATAGATCCATTGAACTTGCCGATCAGTTTTATATCAACCGCGATTTCGTAAATGCCCGACAGAAGTACCTCGAAGCGCTGACAGCCAAACCACAGGCACGGTATCCGAAAGAAATGCTTGAAAAGACAAAATCAGGCGAAACGCAATTGCAATCGGATGAACAAAACTATGCTGCTGCTCTTTCCAATGCCGAAAATCTTCTGAAATCAGCAGATTACCAGGGAGCACTACTGGGCTTCAAATCAGCCCTGGCATTAAAGCCTGCAGAGAATTACCCTAAAACAAAAATTGCAGAAACCGAGAAGCTGATCAACGAACGGACTTCACGTAAAGAGGCTTTTGATATTGCAATAAAAAACGCGGACCAGGCATTTAACGAAAATAGATACGACCCGGCTCTGACTTATTACCGGAATGCACTGACCTTGTTGCCTGATGAAAAATATCCTTCGCAAAAAATCGGGGAAATCACAGCATTGATCGGGCAGCAGAAACTGCTGGATCAGAATTACAGCAATGCCATTACCGAAGGCGATAAACAATTTAATGACAACAAATTCGAAGAAGCCTTATCATTTTACAGCAAGGCACTTAGCTATAAACCGAACGAAACCTACCCTGCACAAAAAAGCACTGAAGCGCAAAACCTGCTTGCTGCCGCTAAAAATAAAGCAACAAGTTATTCTGCTGCAATTAAGAAAGGTGATAGCCTTTTAACCAACCTGAATTATAATGCTGCGTTGGATGCTTACAAACAAGCACAAACATTAAAGCCTGCTGAAAATTATCCGAAAGTCAAATCAGACGAAATAAATACAATTCTTGCCAGGCAGAAAACAGAGGCTGATACATATGCACGGGCCCTTGACAATGGTGACAGAGCGTTTAGCCAGGGGAATTACAGCCAGGCGCTCACCGCATACAAGGAAGCTTTAACGGCAAAACCAGCTGATCCTTCAGTACTAGCTAAGATTGCTGAAGTAAAGGCAGCTATAGCGGCTACTGACAAGAAAAACGAAAAGTATACTACGGCTTTGAATACCGGCAACCAGTTATTTGAGAACCGCGAATACGATCGCGCCATGGTGGCATATAAGGAAGCTGCCATCCTGAAAAGCAATGAAAAATATCCGGCTGAACAAATTGAAAAGATCAATAAAATATATGCTGATTTACAACTGGCGGATGAGAATTATGCTAAAGCAATCGCTGCAGCTGACCGTAGCTTTAACAAGCAACTATACTCCGAAGCATCAGGTTCCTACCAGCAGGCATTACTCCTGAAACCTTCGGAAACCTATCCCCAAACAAAACTGGACCAGATAAATACAATTCTTGGAGAGCAGAAAAAAGCAAACGATGAGTATCTGGGTCTTATCGCTTCCGCAGATGTATTTTTTAACGCATCGAAATATGAGGAAGCTCAGGCTGAATACCATAAGTCGCTTTTATTAAAACCATCAGAAAAATATCCTTCAGAAAAAATTGCTGAAGCAGATAAATTGATTGCCGGTCAGAAAGCGTTGCAGCTATCCTATGAAAAAGCAATTGCTGAAGGTGACAAATTTCTGTTTGCTAAGGAATATACCGTTGCTTTGGCTAGCTTTAAAAGTGCTGGCCAGTTAAAACCTGACGAAACTTACCCGAAGCAAAAAATTTCCGAAATACAGACTATACTCGATAAGGATAAAGCCGAAGGGCAGCGTTACCAGGAGACAATCATCCTGGCAGACAAGCTTTTCGGTGATCAGAAATACTCAGAGGCGATAGAAGCCTACCATCAGGCAAATACCATTAAACCTGCCGAAAAATATCCTTTGGTTCAGGTGGGAAAAATCATACTGTTACAAGCTGAACAAAAAAAGCTGGATGAAGATTATACGAAAAGTATAACAGCTGCAGCTTCTGAATTACTGGCAGGCAAATACGAAGCAGCCCGAAATCTATATTCAAACGCATCTGCCTTGAAGCCCTCTGAAAAACTCCCCAGGGACAAGGTTGCAGAAATTGACGGATTACTGGCTGATATTCAAACAAAGGAACGTAATTATACGAAAGCGATCAGCGATGGAAATACCGCTTTTACTGACAAAAAATACGATGAAGCACTTGCTGCCTATGATGCTGCCACTGCTTTAAAGCCTGCTGAAAACTATCCTAAGCTACAAATAGAAAAGATTAACCTTCTGCTAGCCGAACAGAATAAGCTTGACAACAGCTATCTTTCCTTTATAACAGCAGCGGACCAGTTATTTGACAGTAAAAAATACGAAGAAGCCATTGGTGGTTACCGAAAAGCACTTGAACTGAAATCAGCAGAAAAGTATCCCCTTGATAAGATAACGGAGGCTCAGAAGCTGGTTTCTGAAATAAAAGCACTGCAACTTGCTTACGAAAAGGCTGTTGCCGAAGCAGATAAGAAGCTTGCCGAAAAGGATTATGAAAATGCTCTTGCCTCATATACATCAGCCGCAACTTTGAAACCGGCTGAAACATACCCGACACAAAAAATAACAGAAATCCAGGCTGTACTCAACATACAAAAAGCCGAAAACAAAAGCTACCAGGAAGCTTTAGCCCTTGCCGACAGGTTCTTTACCGATCAGAAATTCCGTGAAGCGCTCGAACCCTACCAGAGCGCAAGCACTATTAAACCTGTCGAGAAATATCCGGTTGAACAGATTGCCCGCATAAATAAGTTGCTGGCTGAACAGAAAAAACTGGACGATTCATATCAGAAAATGGTTCTGGATGCTGAAGGCCTGATGAAAGAAGGAAAATACACTGAAGCCCGCATCTTATTCGTTGATGCCGGTAAACTGAAACCTTCCGAGAAATTGCCCGCTGAAAAAATTGCTGAGTTAGACAATATACTTGCCGGGCTTAAACTGAATGATGAAAATTATACCAAAGCAATTCAGGCAGCTGCTGATTTTTATTCAGATAAGAATCTACAAGCAGCTTTAAAATCATATCAGGAAGCTCAAGGATTTAAACCTGCCGAAAAGTATCCTCAGGAAAGGATTACAGCTATTAATGGAGAGATAAAAGCCATTGACGACAGGTACTCGGCAGCTGTTACGCTTGGCGACAGCAAACTGGCTGCCGAAAGCCTGATGGAAGCACTAAATGCTTTCCAGAATGCATTGGAAATTAAACCTGCTGAAGAATATCCGAAAACGAAAATTGCCGGTATCAATGCTGCACTGGTTGCTCAGAAAGAAAAACAGGAACAGATATATGCTTCCTATCTTGCAGATGGAGACAGGCTATACGGATCGAAAGAATATTCGGAAGCAAAATCAGCCTATACCAAGGCTAACGGTATAAAACCAAACGAAACATATCCGAAACAGCGCATTTTGGAAATCACCAAAATAATGGAGGATATTGTACTTGCCCGCAGAGCCGAATACAACAAAGCCCTGGGTGAAGCCGATAAACTTTACAATACCAGGATTTTTGACCAGGCTATTGAAGCTTATGATGTTGCTTCAAGGATCAATCCGGGTGACCCTTATCCCGGACAACAGATCAGCAAAATCAGGAAATACATGGCCGACCATGCGATACAGGATTTATTTTCGCAAACACTGCTTGTGAGCGAAGGTATGGAAAAGAAATTCACTTTTTCACCCATTGAACCACGCCAACGGAAAAACAATTACATCCTTCTTAAAGCACGATCAACCGGTAAAACCGCACCAAAAGTTTACCTGAATTATGGCAGGGATAATCAGAAAAACGGTGGTATAGTGCTCCGTAGCCTAGACAAAAAGGAGATAAGCGATTTCCTTATACGTATCAGCGTACAGGACAAATGGTACAGAGAGGATAACAACTGGATTAGCCTGTTTATTGAAACGGGCGAAATAGAAATCAGTAAAGTTCAGATAGCAGCCGGAGAAGAATAAATATTAGTCACCAGCCACAATAACTTTGTAGACAAAATATTTCAATTTCTTTAGATGGCTTGTAGGGGCAAAATGCTTTTTAAGTGTCTATATGTTATCAATATTTTTTTATATGAAAAATGTCTTTCTTTCCATTATGTTATTGCTTCCGATTTTTACCAATGCAGCTGTTTTTACGATTTATTCAGGTGGCAGCAATGGCAATAATCTGCGTTATTATATCAATATAGCATCAGCCGGCGACACTATTTATATTGATAATTCTTTAGCGGGAATTACCTTGGACACTGATGAGATTCTTATAGAAAAACCTTTGAGCATTTTCGGAACAATGCATACACAATTCATCGAGCGGAGTAATCTTAGCGGAACTCCCACTTTCAGGATCTTCCGGTTCGTAAATTGCGGAAATGTTTATCTTAAAAATCTTGAAATATACGGTGGTTTAACTCAAAGCATTAATTCGATTCCCGTAAATGGAGGGGCCATGCTTATAAGCGATACAAATTGTTTTGTTCATCTCGAAAATTGCATACTCCGATCAAACAAAGCTGCTTCTGGTAATTTTGTGTCACAACCCACAGGTTGGGATTTCCCGGTTGGTGGAAGCGGAGGTGCTATTTGCAATTATGGCAAAGTCATGCTTACATCATGTATTGTACACAACAATAGGGCAGGCAAAGGTGGTGTGGCATATTACCTAATGCCACAGAATCCTGACGGCCATTGTTTAGGTTGCCCAGGTGGCAAAGGTGGTGCCATATTAAATTTTGGCAAAGCAGAGTTGTTGAATTCCACTTTTAAAGATAACAAAGCCGGAGATGGAGGCTATTTTAGCGATATAATGGGGTATTTTTCATGCTCCGGGGATGGAGGTTCGGGCGGGGCTATTTATAATTCTCAAAATGCTGAGCTTTTGATATCGAACTGTTTATTTTCCGAAAATTCGCCTGGAACATCAGCCTATATGTATAATGGACAAGGTGGCGCTATATGTAATCTAGGTAATTTAAATATTATGAGTTCAACATTTTCTATACATAATTTCTTTGATGAGGATAATGTAAACAATAACCATAACAGCAAAGCCAAGGGCTCATCTATAAGTGTTTTTTGCTCTTCTGGTTCTATGACAACTATTTCAAATTCAATTCTATTTAACAGTTCAGGCGGTTTGACGCCAGATTTACAGGTAGGTGACACCAATTCAATTGAAATCAGTTATTCCCTTGTGCGAAGGAGTAATTTGAATATACTTCAGGGAGAAAACAATTTATACGGGATTGATCCGCTTTTTGTTTCCGCAACAGATCACCATCTGTCATTCAACAGCCCTTGTATAAATCAAGGCAATCCTGATGGCACTAGTTTAACTGAAACTGATCTCGATGGGTATTCTAGAATTATTGAAGGTATTACTGATATGGGTGCTTATGAATTTCAGGGTTTGACTGAAACAACTTCAGTTCCGATTGGAAAGTTCAACTTATTTCCTAACCCCTCCAAAGGAAATATAAATATAAACCTGTATGGATCACAAATACCAAAATTTTTACAGGTTACAATTTCAAATTTAACTGGAATGACGATATTACAAAAGAAGTTCTTCCAACCAGAGGCAACAGTTAATATTGATTTATCGGAAAAAATTGAGAATGGAGTATATGTTATCAGTATATCTACTGAGAGAAATAAATATATAGAAAAGTTAGTTATATGCAAGTAAAAGCGTTGCCTTACTTCACCGCGTGTACCGCAACCTCGACAAAAAGGAAATAAGCGACTTCCTGATTCGCATCAGCGTACAGGATAAATGGTACCGGGAAGACAATAACTGGATCAGCCTCTTTGTCGAAACCGGTGATATTGAAATCACAAAAGTTCAGATCGCTGCAGGTGACGAATAGAGTGTTATCCCTCTGGGCAGGCAGTCAGGGTTTGACATATATTTATTATAATCTCTGTGATCCTCCGTGTTCTTAGTGCCTCAGTGGTTATTTTTTATTCCTTGAAATACACCTCAAAACAAATCTTAGAGTTTATTATTAATTTCAGATATTTGCCACTTTCAAAACTCAATTCATCAGATGGCAGATTTGGCTGAACACTTCAGTAAATTCCGAAAGGAGATCATTGGAAATGACCTGGAATACAAGACTCATTTTGGGATTCAGAAAATGATTTACGCCGATTGGGTAGCCAGCGGCAGGCTGTACAGACCTATTGAGGAGCGCATTTCGGAAGTTATTGGTCCCTGGGTGGCAAATACCCATACCGAAACCTGCGAAAGCGGACAACTGATGACAAAGGCCTATCATCAGGCACAACATATTATTAAAGAGCATGTAAATGCAGGACCCGATGATGTACTCATTACGTCCGGATTCGGAATGACCGGAGTGTTGGTAAAATTTCAGCGCATGCTCAACCTGAAGGTTCCTGAAAAAAATATTTACGGCGAATTTATTTATAGCGGTAAAAAGCCTGTGGTTTTCATCACCCACATGGAACATCACTCCAATCATACATCCTGGTATCATACCATTGCTGATGTTGAAGTTATCCCCCCTGATGAGAATCTGCTTGTCGATCCCGAAAACCTGAGGCAATTACTTGAGAAGTTTAAAGACAGGCCCTTGAAACTAGGATCATTTACAGCTTGTTCTAATGTAACGGGTATAGAGACACCTATACATGAATTAGCCCGCATCATGCACGAAGCAGGCGGGTATTGTTTTGCTGATTATGCAGCTTCGGCACCTTATGTCGACATTAATATGCATCCCGGCGATCCGGCCGAAAAACTGGATGCAGTCTTCTTTTCACCCCACAAATTCCTGGGAGGACCGGGTACCTCAGGGGTATTGGTTTTCGACTCAGCATTATACCACTGCAGGGTTCCCGATACTCCGGGCGGAGGAACCGTCGACTGGACAAATCCATGGGGTGAGTATAAATTTATTGATAATATTGAAATACGCGAAGATGGTGGAACGCCCGGCTTCCTGCAGGCAATGAAAACCGCTTTGTGTATTAAACTTAAAAATGAAATGGGCACACCTCTTATCATGGAGCGGGAAGCAGAACTGGTAGCAATTGCCTTTAAAGAATTATGCTGTATACCGGGAGTGCATATACTGGCTGAGAACCAAAAAAACAGGTTGGGCATTATTTCATTTTATATCGATGGAATGCATTTCAATATGGTGGTTAAATTGCTTAGCGACCGTTATGGCATACAACTCCGTGGCGGATGTGCCTGCGCCGGCACATATGGGCATTTCCTGCTGGATGTAAGCCACGAGAAATCACGCGAAATTACCGACCTTATCACGCATGGCGATCTTTCAATGAAACCAGGTTGGATAAGGCTTTCCCTCCACCCTACCATGACTGATGCAGAACTTAATTTCATTATTGATGCTATAAAACAGGTATCCGTTCATCACCTGGAATGGAAAAAGGATTACCTCTACAACAAGCACACCAACGAATTTATCCATATCAATGAATGGCATCAAAAAGATGATTTCGTAAGTAGCTGGTTTGTACTTGATCAATAAACAGATTCGTTTTTCACTAGGCAGAATAAACAGAATATTTTAACCCCCTGACTTTTAGGTTTAGATTGATTCTTTACACTTTCCAGATTATTCAGGTTTGATCTGCTTAGTTTGCTTTTCGGAGCACCAGCAGTGTTATTTCAGGCCGTGTGGCAATACGTCCCGGATATCCTAAAGTTCCCGCACCCCGGTTAACATACAAAAACTGCTTTACTCCATTTTCATGCACTTTTTCATATAAACCGGCCCATTCTTCGAAAAGAAGAGCTGCCGGGCTCCATTTCACTGCACCACTTTCGAAAGCAAGCTGAAATGCGTGTGTATGACCGGATAGAGTAAGTCCAATCTCAGGAAATAAAGTATTTACTTCACCATCCCAGTGCGATGGATCATGTGTCATCAAAATTTTATACGCAGCTGTTTCAGTGCCTTTCATGGCTTTGCTTATATCCCCTTTTTTGCCAAAACGCTTCGTAATACTCCAGTTCTCGACACCAAGAATGGCTATGGCAACAGAATCTCTGTGGATGACTGCATGCTGATTACGAAGTAAATGCCAGCCGATATAAGAATAAAAATCAAACAGGGCCTGGTTGTTCAGATTTTGATCGGCCAATGATGTCCATTGAGTGTACTCACCGTAATCGTGATTTCCCAGAATAGAATAAATGCCATCTTTAGCCGAAAATTTCTTCATCTGTTCCTGGAAAGGATATACTTCTTCGGTGGAAAAATTAACCATATCGCCGGTAAACAGGATCAGATCAGGATGCTGATCGTTTACCATTTTAATAAACTTCTTTAACGGTTTATCAGTAATCAAACTCCCAAGATGAATATCACTGATCTGTATTATCTTATATCCGTCAAATGATTCAGGCAAATTGCTTGCATGTATTTCAACCGTGTTCAGTTTATAATCTGTAACCCAGAGAAACATTCCTGTAAAGTAAACCAGCATAACCGAAGTGGCAATAGCTCCGCTAGTAAGCAGAAAACTGCGCGGCCGGTACCACCCTCCTGTTTTATCTGCTTTTTGTGGATCGATTCCCTTAATCAGGTTTAAAGGGATAATAAATATGTCGCTGACAATTAATATGGATAGAAAAAGCCCTTTCCCTATCAGTAAAACCAGTAATATCCCTGGAAAATAGATTCTCAGAAAAGGTGGCCACTGCGTATAAGGGGTAAAAAATCCGGCAAGAAAAAATACCAGCAACATCATCAGTGGCAACCAGTAGACGGTTGTCAGCACTTTTTTATACCGACGGGTAAAAGATTTTTTTACCGAAAACCAATAAAGCATATCAATAACAGCCAGCACAGCAAGCACAGTCAGCCTGCTCGCATATTTGGGCAACTGCTGACCGCCGGCTACCAGGATGATAACCACCACTATAACAATCTGCAATATATACCCGAATCGTATGGTCCTCATCTGATTAAACTCTGAATATGCAAATTTAATGCAATCAATTTGATTTTTACATAACATAAAAAGAAAGCTGTCATTAAGGCAACAGCTTTCCTATAAAAACAAAATTAAACAAATTCTACGAACTTGCTTTCACGTAATTTACCAGTCCTTTGGCCTTGAAAATACCAACCAGTTTATCCGGAAGTGGCGAAAAAGCGAATATTTTACCTGAAATAATTACTTTACCTGCTTCGAAGTCAATATCAACCTGGTCGCCCTGCCTGTATGCATCCACTGCTTCGGGAAGCAGAATAATTGGCAATCCCTGGTTTACCGATGAGCGGTAGAAAATACGGTTCACACTTTTACATATCACAGCTTTTATACCTGCAAAAGCCAGGCCTACCGAAGGATGCTCGCGGGAGCTGCCACATCCGAAATTTGCACCGGCAACTAAAATGTCATTTTCTTTTACCCTTTCAGCAAAGCTATCGTCGAAACCTTTAAAAAGATGTGGCATGATCTTCTCAGCTTCCGAACTTTTAACGCTGTAAGTGAGACTTCCGGCAAACATCTGGTCGGTATTCAGGTTGTCGACATCAGCATAATTCCAGGTGCCGTTTGCATATCGGTCGTCGTCAGCGCTCACATCCACAGTCTTACTCTGCATGATGGAATATGGATACTTATCGTCGGTTTCGTTTATCCTTGGATCAGCAATTTCGCCTTTAAGCGCCGAATAGGCTACAACAGCAGGTGATGCAAGATAGATAAACGATGTTTTGTTGCCCATGCGTCCTTTAAAATTGCGATTCGCTGTCGAAATAATCGTCATGTTATCGGCAGGAATACCCTGTCCTGTTCCAAGGCATGGACCACAGGATGAAGCCAGAACACTAGCTCCTGATTCAAAAAATGTACGTATAAGTCCTTCATCCATTGCCTGCAGGTAGATCTGCTGCGATGCCGGAATAATAAGAAGCTGGAAACCGTCAGGAACTTTTTTACCTTTCAGTATAGCTGCAGCTTCACGCAAATCGTCGATACGGCCGTTGGTGCAGGTACCAATCATGGCCTGCTGTATTTTTGTGCCTTTAACTTCTGACAGAGCTTTAACATTATCAACATTATGAGGGGCTGATACAACAGGAAACAGTTTATCAAGGTCGATCACAATTTCCTTTACGTAAATGGCATCAGCGTCAGCCCAGGTGCCTTTAAGGGCATATCCAAGGTGTTTCTCCAGAATTTCATCAGCAGGGAATACAGCATTTTTAGCGCCCATTTCGGAAGCCAGGTTTGCAATGGTCATGCGGTCGGAAACAGACAATGACTTCACGCCTTCTCCATGATACTCAACCGACATATAATCAGCCCCGCTTGAACCAATCATCCCGATGATCCAGATCGACAAATCCTTACCGTAAACACCCTGCGGCATTTTACCATTGAGCGTGATTTTAATTGAATCGGGCACCCTGAACCAGGTTTCTCCCTGCCGCCACAAGCCGGCAGTTTCGGTGCGGTCAATACCTGCTGCAAAAGCATTAAAAGCTCCTGCTGTACAGGTATGGCTGTCGCTTCCAACAATTATCATGTCGGGCCTTGCATATTCAGCCATAATCTGATGGCAGATTCCTTTTCCCACATCATGAAACCTGCTGATGCCTTGTTCCTTAACAATTTCGCGGATTTTCTGGTAATCGTTAGCCAGTTCTGCTGTGGTAGGCGGAGCATTATGATCGAGAACAATCAGGAGCTGATCCGGATCTTTCACCTTTTCGCCACCCATTTTTTTAAACGTATTGGCGATACTGGCAGTATTATCGTGTGTTAAAATGATATCGGGCCTGCGGAAAACTATAGCACCAGCTTCGGCACCGAGAATTTTTTCAGCATATGTTTTTCCCATAACTCTTATATTTAGTGGTTAAAATATGGTTGTTACAAAGTAGTTTCAAAAAAGGTTCAGACTTATTATCCAAAACTCAGGTCCTGAAAAAGATTCCACAAAGGCATCCAACAGCTTCTAAAATTACAGCATTCTTTGTAGAATAAGGCTTTGCAATTAAGGAAATTCTTAAAACCAGAATCCGATATCAATCCCCAGGCGTGGCACTATTCCACTGTATCCGTAATCAAATACCGTATTATCATTATAACTGTTGGTGTTGTTGTAATTGAAAGTTTTCCTGAAACCTCCGCCAGTATATATATCCAGGTTAATCCGGTTAGCAAAGGAAAACGACCAGCCAAAAAGCATTCCACCTCCGAACGCATCGAAAGTGTCGGTGTTCCACGAGTAAGCACCATTATTATCATACGACTGGCCTTCCGTTTCCAGGTAGTGATTCATAAGGTAAGGAGCAAAATACAAGCGGTTACTTTCTTTAGGTTTTATCACAGTGAATACATGAAACCTGAGTTGGGCCTCGGTACGCACGCCCCATTCTTTTTCATAATCCGAATCACGAAAATTCAAACCTGCTGTAAGGTAGACGCTATTATTGGGGTTTAAGAACCTTTCATATCCCATCTGGAAGGTGCTGCGGGTAAAAAGAGAAGCCGACATTTTCAATATACTCTTGTATTCGGGTGAGTTTGCGGTTGCTAACACCTGGGCAAATGCGCCTGAGGCAGAAAGAACAATTAGCATTGTAACAAAGACTTTTTTCATAGTTTCTTGGCTCTAAGATGGTTTTTAACTGGCTGTATACTGAAAATCAAGTTCAGACAATTTCAGGCAAATATAATAGATTCTATTAATCTGTAGTAATAACATTCAACACTAATTTTAATTGTGTAAAAAATAAGTTCTACTGCTAATTTAGTGGGTAAAAATATTTTGTTGGAAGCCAGAAGTCGGAAGTCAGAAGTTTAACTGTAAACTTCATTTATCATTAAATTGGGAATTGTTGACCAATTGCATTTGTATACATGTTAACTTTCAATAGGACCAATTCCAAATTGATACTTTCTTCGGTATTCGGACTTCCATCCTTTTAAAAACTATTTCCATTAAATTCGTAGTAGAACCAAAAAATAAAATCCGGAAAAATCTTTATGCACCTTGCAACAATAAACTGAATTCAAATTGCTATCCTTCCAAAGTTCATAATTCGTTTTCGCATTCATAATTCCATTGTTTCGCATCAGAAATAACATATCGCTGCAACAAATGAAAATAATCTACAAAAGACTGAGAATAAAATAGCACCTGAACGCACGTTGAAAAAAAAACCTGAATTCCCAAAGCGAGTTCAGGCTATCTTCCTTTGAATATTTTTTTACCGCCTTGTTATAATAAGCAGCCTGTCTCAGAACCCATTAGCCAAATCCGGAAAATAAATAAGCAGAAACATGAAAATAAATTTGCACTTGTCAGGATAATGATTACTTTTGCACTCCCTTTTTGAAGGAACATAATCGTTTTTTCATTAACCATTGGAGAGATGGGTGAGTGGCTGAAACCAACAGTTTGCTAAACTGTCGTACTCGATTAGGGTACCGGGGGTTCGAATCCCCCTTTCTCCGCAGTTCTTTAAAATGATTGTTATTTTTTTGTTTTTTGCCTGAAATGTTTGATTTCGAAAAATTAGAAGTCTATCAACAAATGAAAGAACAGCACAACAAAGTGATGCTGTTGCTCAGGCAAGATGATCATATGGACCGTCAGGTTCATGATCACTGGAAAAACGCAATGCTGCTGGCTGTAATGAATCTGGTTCAGGCATCGGCAAGAGTAAACAGTAACGAAAAACGAGATTTGATTACTATATCCAGGGGATATATTTTCGAATGCGCTTCACTGCTTGACCTGGTGAATTCCACTAACGGAATAAGATCTGTTACATATCAGGACCTGTATGAAAATTATGAGCGGATTTCGAAAATGCTGCTTGGAATGTATAAGAGTTTTAACGGTAAAACTGAATAAATAATTCGGGGTATAGCGCAGTCCGGTTAGCGCACCTGGTTTGGGACCAGGGGGTCGTAGGTTCGAATCCTACTACCCCGACTTCAAAGCCTGTAAATCATATGATTTACAGGCTTTTTTTATTCCCGGTTTTCAAATTCGCCAAACTATATTAACGGTCCGTTTCATTCAGACCAGCTATAAACACAAAGCCCTGCAAATGCAAGGCTCTGTTGTATATTTAAACTAATTCATGCTAAACAACAGGTGTTACTTTGTGTTAGTATTGGTTAACACCCAAGATCTTCGCAACACTGTAGATGTTACATATTAACTTCACATTGCTTGAAATGTGCAAATGAAACCAAAACGTCATTTAAATTCTCAGCCAATGCTAACCTTATACGAAGGCATACTATCGCGATGGTCCATCTTTTCGAAGTATTCAGTTAATGTATTCAATAACTGCTCTTTACGGATTGGCTTAGCAAGGTATCCGGTACAGCCGACTGCATAACATCTTTTAACGTCATCAGGAAGCACAAAAGCGGTTTGGGCTATAATCGGCATTCCTGGCCTGAGCTTCGAAATCACCTCGGTGGCATCATAACCGTTCATTACCGGCATATGCATGTCCATCAGTACAAGATCGATATCCTGGTTTGAATTAATATGTTCGATGGCTTCTTTCCCGTTCTGAGCCCATAGAATTTTTACTCCTGTACGGCGGAGTACTGCTTCTATGTATAGGAAGCTGAAATCGATATCTTCAGCTATCAGGATGGTGTGCTCTCTGAAATCGTAAGGATAAGAGCTGTTGCTGTTCATTTGATTTGTTTCCATGATGTTGTTTACAATGTTAGTTTTAATAGTAAATTCAAAAAGTGAACCTTGATCAGGTAATGATTCGACCCATAACCGGCCGCCAAGTAATTCAACTAGTGCCTTTGAGATAGCTAATCCAAGTCCGAAACCAAGTATTGGTGAGTGTTCAGCTGATTCAACCTGCCGAAATCGCTCAAAAATCGCATCTTGATTTTCATAAGGAATTCCAATCCCTGTATCTTTTACCCAGAAGAGCATATCTTCACCCGAAAAGTCAGCACCTACCTCAATCTTGCCCTTAGGTGTAAATTTTATTGCATTCGAAATCAGATTTACAAGTATCTGACGTAAGCGGTTAGGATCTGATTCAATTTCCAGATCCTGCATGGAAGTATTTTTGCTGAAGATTATTTTTACTTCATCCGACTTCCGGCTGGATGAGTTTTCAAACTGGTATTTCAGTTCTTCCATCAGTCTTGCAGGAACGAACCTATGATTGGTAATTACCAGTTTCCCTGATTCAAGTTTCGATATATCAATCAGGTCGCTGAGTAATGAAATTAAGGCGTTCCCGTTGTTCTGAATGATATTGAGGTATCTTTCCCTTTCATCATCCGTTAGGGTCTTATCGGCAAGCAATTCTGAAAACCCTATTATACCATTCAATGGCGAACGGATTTCGTGCGACATATTTGCCAGGAATGCGGTTTTATTATGGTTTGCCATTTCAGCTGTTACTACAGCTGCTTCTGCTGTTTTCAGCGATCTTTTCTCATCGGTAATATCAAATGCAATAGCATGATTCCTTGCAGGATACCCACTGTTTTCATACTGAGTGGTAATACTTACGCGGTAATATCTTTTTTCTCCGTTATCCTGTTTACAACAAACCTCTTCATTAAACTTTCCCGACTTCTGGTACTCTTTTAAAGCTGATCTTATGGCTTCCCGTTCTTTCTTCACGACTGATTTAAGCATCAGCCCTGGTTTGTTTATAATTTTCCCTAATGGAAACTGAAGTATATTCCGGCAACTGTTGTTTAAATATATGATTCCTTTTTCGTCCCATACCCAGTGAAGGGTCTCAACATTCTCGATCGAATCAAAAAATAAGGAATCCAGGGAGGTTTCGCGGCTTTTTACTTCTTCTTCCTGGTTGAGATAAAAAATATTTACACCCTCAGCTATATATTCATTTTCGGCAGAAGCGCCACTTTTGGCAATAACATTTTTATTGTTTCTGGTAATAATTCTTATTCCGAGTGACTGTTCAATTTCTTTAGTAGTCATGCGGCTCAGCATGGTATAATTTATAAGCGAATCAGGTCGGATAAAGGATGCAAAATCCTTACCAAACACATCAAGTGGCTGATATCCGGTAATCTTAAAAAACGCTTTATTAGCAAACATAACTGAACCCGATGAAATCATAACTATACCCTGCTCGTTCTCTTTATTCTTTACTGGTGCTGAACCAACTGATGAATTAATTTTTCCTACATTAATTTTTGTTCCAAGAGCCTGTGCTGCCAGGTAAACAATATTACTTCCTTCGGCAAGCTGGAGGAAGTTTATCCGAAACCTGGAGAGGCTTGTTCTCCCGTTGCGGCTAAAACTTAATATACTTATTCCCAGTAGGAATATTCCACTCACAAATATTATCTGAACTATTACCGGCACTTCAATCCCCATGGTAAGCCCGTAGTAAACAAATCTGGAAAGCGGCATCAGCAATAGTCCGGAAAACCCCTCTGTAACCTGAACCACGACTAAAATCAGAATCAGGATAAGCGATCCAAAGCTCAGATATTTGCTTTTTGTTTTCAAAGTATTACAAGTTATTTTTGTTAGCGTAGTGTTTTTGTTGACAAGGCATTCAGCAAGTGTACAAAGGAAAAATCAGAATCATTTAGTAGTTTATTACTCTCAACTGAAAAAGTAATAAGCATTATGAAGAAAATAATAAAAAAAATAATAAACAGCTAATTTCTATGATAGTAGTAATTTAATCTCAATCTGATTTTTTGTCTTGTTCTTATTTCCAAACCGGAATGACATTGAAGGCTTAGAAACAAAATGTTTTTATATCTTTGCACCCGCCATTGGCCTCGTAGCTCAGTGGATAGAGCAGCAGCCTTCTAAGCTGCGGGTCATAGGTTCGAATCCTATCGGGGTCACCTTATCATATCTAACTGTTTGTAATCCAATGTATTGCAAACAGTTTTTTATTTATACACACAATATTACACTCATTTCATCATACCAACACCCCTCCCCTTTTGTAAGTATTTTTCCGGAAATCAATCAGGGTTGACCATACAAATTCAGATGACCGTTCATTCCTCCTGAAATCATTTCGCTTTAGGGACAAAACAACCAACCTGAAGCCGGTCCTTGTTTATGATTCCCATGTCAGTCTGCATTCGGTTTATAAAATATATCATTCTGTAAGCTTCCAGCTATTATCTTTGCGTCTCAATAGATAATTTAATGGATACACCGCTTAAAAGAGATGTGTTTGCTGTTACAGGAATGGCATGTGCCGTTTGTGCAGGAAGCGTCGAAAGCATGATTGCCTCCCTGCCGGGTGTAACCACTGCTGCCGTAAACTATGCCGGATCGAATGTGTATATTGCCTACGATCCTGAAACAATTACTCCTGATGATTTTGCCAAAGCGGTTGAGTCTATCGGCTACGGACTGATAATAACCGAAGACGACCTGAGCGAAAAACTTGCAGATATTGAATTCCGTCATTTTAATGAATTGAAACGCAAACTATATATAGCCGGTATTTTCACATTGCCGGTATTTATTTTGTCCATGTTTCATATTTTTCACTTCGAATACAAAAACTGGATATTATTGACTTTATCCTTGCCTGTGATTATTTTTTCGGGCTCCGGTTTCTATCTCAATGCCTGGAAACAGGCAAAACACCGCATGGTAAATATGGATACGCTGGTGGCCCTCAGCACAGGTATTGCATTTATTTTCAGTGTTCTGAATACTGTTCTCCCATCGGTGTTTCTTTCAGCAGGATTACAGCCGCATGTTTATTTTGAATCAGCAACTGTAATTATTGCATTTATCCTTACGGGGAAATTTCTTGAAGAACGCTCGAAAAGCAAAGCATCATCGGTAATCAGAAGCCTAATGGGACTTCAGCCCAAAAACCTTACTGTAACCCGCGACGGTTCAGAAATAGAAATGCCGTTATCGATGGTTTCGCCGGGCGACCAGGTTATGGTTCGCCCTGGCGACAGAATCCCGGTCGACGGCATTGTTTTAAGCGGCGATTCAAATGTTGATGAAAGCATGATATCGGGCGAACCTTTGCCGGTATTTAAAACCAGCGGGAAAAACGTTTTTGCCGGTACCTTAAATAAAAACGGGAACCTTATTATTACAGCATCCCAAACCGGGAAAAACACCCTGCTGGCAGGCATTATTGCTATGGTGCAGGAAGCACAGTCAGCCAAACCACCTATTCAGAAACTGGCTGATAAAATTGCCTCTGTATTTGTCCCTATCGTACTGGCTATTGCCGCAATCACTTTTTTAACCTGGTGGTTGTTCGGACCACAGCCTTCGGCAACTTTCGCTTTCCTGACTACCATAAGTGTTCTGATCATCGCCTGTCCCTGTGCTCTGGGTCTTGCCACACCTACTGCCCTTATGGCTGGTATAGGCCGTGGGGCTTCATTGGGAATCCTGATACGAAATGCTGAAAACCTCGAAACTGCCTGCAAAATAAATGCTGTAATCTTCGACAAAACAGGCACGTTAACAACAGGTATTCCTTCCGTCACCAAAAGCCATTGGTTTAAGGATGAAGAAATTTTTAAACAAATGTTGTTTTCGCTCGAAAAACGTTCGGGGCATCCACTGGCATACGTTATTGCTTCCATGCTGGATGGTCAGCCTATGTTACCCATCAGCGATTTTGAAGATATTCCGGGTAAAGGCGTTAAAGCAATATACCTTGATTACTCCTGCCTGGCAGGGAACAAAGCACTCATGGATGAAAATGGGATCACTGTATCTGCAAACTCCGACGACTCTCATTCTGTATTTTTTGCCTGCAATAATGAAATCATTGCTGCCTTCACAATTGAAGATACCCTGAGAGATAACAGTTCAGAGGCGGTAAGCATTCTCCGTAAAGAAGGGATTAAAGTATTCATGCTTACCGGCGATAATGAATCAGGAGCAGCTGCTATGGCTCAGAAAGCGGGCATCAGCGAATATTTCGCAGGCGTGCTTCCTGCCGACAAGCATCATTTTGTCAGGGACCTGCGGCAGAAAGGGTTTAAAGTTGCGATGGTAGGCGACGGAATCAATGATTCAGCCGCCATGGCCGAAGCCGATCTTGGAATTGCTATGGCTACCGGTTCGGATATTGCCATCGACAGTGCCGGGATCATTCTGATGCACGGTGACCTTCGAGCTGTTGCACAGGCTATACGCTTGTCAAAGGCCACGGTACATATTATCAGGCAGAATTTCTTCTGGGCATTTTTCTACAACGTAATTGCTATCCCTGTTGCAGCAGGGGCACTCTTCCCGTTTACCGGTTTCCTCCTCAGTCCTATGATTGCCGGGGCAGCCATGGCAATGAGTTCGGTAACGGTTGTTACAAATAGTTTACGGCTGAAACGGGTCAGGCTTTAATCCGGGAAACCACATGAAGCATTGGCGGATGAACACCACATCAGCATCAGAAATTCAATACTTATAATTCAGACATTATCTTTTAAAAATCGATAAACTAAAATAATAACAGATACCTGATGGAAACACTTCGTTTTAAAACAAACCTGAAATGCGGGGGTTGCGTAAATGCGATCACACCCGGCCTCAAAAATATCGAAAGTATTGAAAACTGGGCAGTCGACCTGGCCGACCCCGATAAAGTCCTCGAAATTTCAGCACAGGAAGATATTTCGGAAACGGTGATGGATAGCGTAAAAAAAGCCGGCTATCAGATCAGCCGGCTTTAATTAAAGGAGGAAATAAATTCTTACCCTAGTCTTTTGGCAATGATATTCCAGTCAACCAGTTGCCAGAAAACATTTACATAATCCGGCCGGCGGTTCTGGAAATCGAGGTAATATGCATGCTCCCATACATCACAGGTAAGTATGGGTTTTAAACCGTCGCGCAGAGGATTAGCAGCATTGCCTGTAGTTACTATTGCCAGGTTGCCGGCGGCATTCAAAACAAGCCAGGCCCATCCTGAACCAAACTGGTTGACAGCCGCCTCATTGAATTTGGTTTTGAAAGCTTCGAAGGATCCAAAATCGCTGTCAATCATGCTGAGCAGTTTACCTGACGGAGCAGTGCCCCGCTGAGCCGAAAATCCTTCCCAATAAAATGTGTGGTTCCATACCTGGGCAGCATTATTAAATATGCCTCCGTCGGCTTTCAGTATTATTTCCTCCAGCGTTGCATTTTCAAATGCAGTTCCGGGAACCAGGCTGTTAAGCTTTGTAGTATAAGCCTGGTGGTGTTTTCCATAATGGAATTCGATTGTACGGGCGCTGATCACAGGTTCCAGTGCATCAGGCGCATAGGGTAAAGCAGGAAGTTGAAATGTCATAATGGTAATTTTTAAAAATGGTTTATAAAATTAAACTTGAGTTTCAGTATAAGGATCAGTAGTTATGGGTGGTACGTAACATGACTTTTGTTGATTCAGATTTTTTATTTTTATTTACCGGCCATACAATTCGAAACAGAAAAAAAATGATCATCAAATCAGCTAAGTAACTGTCTGGAAATGACAAAAACTACTTTCAAGCATCAAAACCCTGTATTTCTGTCACATTGAGCGAAGTCGAAATGCACTCGTTCAAAGCTTAAACGAAAATATTGAGACGATTTAGTGGCTTCGACTCCCCTTCGGCAAGCTCAGGGCAGGCTGCTCAGCCTGACAGTAGATTGAGCAAATAGCTTGATGAATCACTTCAATTTTAAAATTTTAGACAGCATCTAAGAGTTCCCAATGCGTTAGCAAAACAATTTGTCCTTTATTATTATTGTTTTAAAGTATAAATATAGTTGAAAAGGATGAATGATTTCCTTTATCATCGGTAAGCTTGAGCGTAAATGTGTTCTTCCCTGGCTGAGCCACATGGTCGTAGCGGTAAATCATCAGTTTGTTTTTTGGATCCCATTCAACAAGGACCCATTGTCCATTCACCTCTCCCCTGTATGTATTGATGCCTGACAAATTATCGGAAACCGTAAATCTCAGATTTGTTCTGCTCTTCAGGTTCTCGGGCCAGGGTCGGATAACCGGAGCAATTGTGTCAATAACTATTGCATATCCGTCAAAATTATTTGTGGTAGTTGTCACAAAACCATTCTCATAGCTACCTCCTGCAGCTGTTCGTTTTCCAGCCCTGTCAATGCGCACAAGCAGTGCTTTCTGGCGCAGCTGGGCAGGCAATTTCGAAGCTTTTAAAGCCACTTTGATTTTGGAATGTATAGGTACTACAGCATCATGCAGATAATAAATATCAGAGTACATTCCTGCAGTTCCCGGCGTCTTCCTGTACCTGAAAACCAGATCTTCATAAAGGCTTCCTTCGGGCAATTCAACTTTCAGCTCCTTTGTTTCGAATCTGTTAATTTTATTGTAACGAAATAAAGTTACGGAATCCGCATCCGGAATATCAGGTACCTGCACAAACCCTTTCGGTTTCTGAGAACGGACCCAGAAACGCAGATTAATAGTATTCCCTGACACATCGCCAACAGCTATCAGCACTTCATGAATTTTATTATCGGTAAACGTAAGAACTCCGTTTGCACCATCCGAATTAAAAAAACTCAGTTTATTACCTGGCAACTTTTTTGACTTTACAATGCGGGATCCTGAGTTGTAGTTGGCAGCATAATCGATTGTTGCATTTACATAACGGCTTTCGGCAAATGAGAAGCTGTCGCAAACCATCGAGAAGAACTCAGCCTTGTCCTTAAACATTTTCATACTGTAAAATCCATTCCGGTCGCTCTGGTTCTGGTTAAAATCAAAAGCCTGTGCACCAATGCTTATATTGCCCCATACTGCAAGAGTATCCTTCCCGGCAAGCCGGTATTCCTTTCCCCCAACTTTTTTAACATTATAGCGGATATCATCGCAGGAAGATCCAATAAAACTATTTTCATCGTCGGGATAAATTTTAATGAAATCGATATACGGAAGAAAATTATCGGCAATATTGAACCCAAAAAGTAATGGGTTAATAATACGCTCAGTCCGGGTATTCCTGAGTTCAAAATGAAGATGAGCGCCTCCGGAAGAACCTGAGTTACCTGCAAACCCTATCAATTGCCCCTTTTTTACACGAATGAGGTCTTTCTTGTTGAGCGGGAACAGATCTGCTTCAAAACTTTCAAGCCTGTATTGATTGGATCGGAGGTATGATGTTATGGTATCATTATACGCTTTCAGATGCGCATAAACCGAGGTAAACCCATTGGGATGATCAATATAAAGTGCATTCCCGAAACCTACCGGTGAAACTTTAATACGGGAGATTACTCCGTCAGCAACGGCAAAAACAGGAAGTCCTTCTTTTTGCTGTACCTGGAAATCAATACCTGAATGAAAGTGGTTTGCACGCACTTCAGAAAATGAGCCGGTTTCAGAAAGACCTATATTAAGAGGTGATGAGAAATATCCTTTCGGAATCATTACCTGCGCTTCCAGTTGTGCTAAATGTGTATGTATCAGTATGAATAAAAGTATATTCGGCAGTATTTTCATTTTACAAACTTACAGTTTTGCCACGAAAAAAACCAACAATGGTGATAAAAAATAACATCTTGGCAGCCTACCCTTGTTTAACACGGGATATATACAACTGGACTCCTGCAAGGTATACCGCAACAATAAACACTCCTGCTCCTGAGACAATAAACATAATTTTCATTCCCAGCATATACCATATCAAACCTGCAACACTGCTGGCAATCAATGAAAAAATACTAGCAAACCCGGTATAAAACCCAATGGCAGTTGCAATTTTATCCTTCCCGGCAATATTGCTGATAAGAGCCTTCGAAATACCTTCGGTTGAGGCAGCATACAAGGCATACAATCCAAAAAGCAGGATATACTGCCAGGTAAGTACTGCAAATCCAATGAGACAATACACCAGAGCAAATACAATCAGTCCTGAAACAAGTGTTCGTGCCAGACCAAATTTATCAGCTAATATCCCGACAGGGAATGAGAGCAGGGCATAAACCAAATTATAAAAAATATACATGCTTATCATATAGGTATCCGAAAAGCCGTTATTCTTTATTGAAAGCAGTAGAAAAG
>CAIJPI010000002.1 GCA_903822525.1 uncultured Bacteroidales bacterium
CATTCAAGATACTGAATATCAGTATATTAAATCATTTTATCAGCTATAGTTACTACCAAGTTATTAACACATATTGTTGATTATCAATTGTTTGTAATTTTTGTCATGTACTAAGTCAAAACAGTTAAAAAATAAACGATATAAAAATGGTTTAGGCAAGGATTAAGCATATATTTTCACTCAATTGGATTACATTTGCAAATCTTCAAAATACAAAACCTCATGCCGTTGCTAAATCTGCCAGATCTTCCATTCAAAGAGCCGGTTATTGTATTTACTTTGTTGATAACCATAATACTAATTGCCCCCATAGTATTCAGGAAATTCAGGATCCCGGGCATAGTAGGTCTTATTATATCAGGAATGATAATAGGTCCACACGGGATGAACCTCGTTGAATTTGGCGAAAGCATCAAATTATTAAGTACTGTCGGTTTGCTTTACCTGATGTTTCTGGCAGGACTTGAACTTAACTCGCGCGATTTACTGCGTAACAAGAATAAAAGTCTGATATTCGGGGCCTTGACTTTCTTTATTCCGCTGATTTTAGGGTTTTTTGTTGCGCATTTCCTGCTCTCATACAATTTTTTGGCTTCCTTGCTTATTGCAAGCATGTTTTCAACACACACACTTATCGCCTACCCTATTGCCAGCAGGCTGGGAATAACAAAAAGCGAAGCGGTTACCATTGCAATAGGTGGAACAATAATTACCGACACCGCTGTGCTCGTTTTACTGGCTTTTATTTCAGTTGCTTCTGAAGGAACGTTCACGGCTTTGTTCTGGATCCGGATTGTTCTTTCTATTTCGGCTTTCTCCTTTCTGATACTTTGGGGAGTACCTAAAATCAGCATATGGTTTTTTAAAAACCTGGAAGGCGAGAGTGGCTCCCAATATATTTTTGTTCTTGCAATGTTGTTTATCTCCGGATTATTGGCCCGTGCAGCTGGAATTGAACCTATAATAGGCGCCTTTCTTGCAGGATTGGCACTAAGTAATCTCATCCCTCCTACTTCGGCCCTGATGAATCGCATTTCATTTATCGGCAACAATTTTTTTATCCCGATTTTTCTGATCAGTGTTGGGTTGATGGTCAATTTCACTGTCTTTTTTAATGGATTCGGAGCCCTGATATTCGCAGGAACCCTGGTGGTAGTTGCAATTGCAAGTAAATTTGCAGCTGCCTGGGTGATGCAAAGGATATACAATTATACAAATACTGAAAGGCAAGTAATCTTTGGCCTGAGTGTTTCACACGCTGCTGCTATTATTGCTGTTGTTATTGTGGGGTATAATCTCAAATTAATTGGATTAGATGTTCTGAATGGAGCCATTATGATCATACTGGTTTCATGTTTCATTGGTTCATTTATCACTGAACGGTATGGCAGGGTCCTAGCCGTTGCCGAAGCAGCGAAAATACCTGTAAAAGCATTCTCCTCCGAAAGAATCCTTGTGCCTGTTTCAAACCCGGCTACAATCGAAGGTTTGATTGATTTTGCTATTCTCATCCGCGAGGCTGAACCGGAACATCCTCTTTGCATGCTTTCGGTGGTTCCTGACGATGCCTTTGCACAGGACCAGATACTGAAAAACAATAAAATGTTTGAATCAGCTATTTCACATGCAGCAGCAGCCGATACACAACTAACTCATGTTTCGCGTGTTGATTTAAATGTCGCAAATGGCATATCCAGGGCTGTAAAAGAATTAATGATAACCAAAATAGTCCTAGGCTGGAATGGAAAAATCACCACAACAAATTTCTTTTTCGGAAGCATTATCGAGAATCTGATTGGGAGTACTGAACAAATGGTAATGGTGGTTAAAGTTTCAAATTCGTTGAATACCATTAATCGGATTGTTGTTTCAATGCCCGAAAATGCAGAATGTGAAGCCGGTTTTCATTCCTGGCTGAATATGATTGCTGTTATAGCCTTACGAACCAGTTCAATGATACTATTCACCGGTTTTCAGAAAACGATTTCTGCCATTCAGGGTATTTATGATCTGGAACCTGTTAAGTTTAATACCGAATACAAGTTGGTAAAATCATCTCATCCGATTACAGACCAGGCACAAACTATTAATGGCAAGGATCTGTATGTTGTTATTGCTGCAAGGCGCCGCACCTTGTCGTTCAGTCATTATTTTGACCATATGCCTCGCGACCTTGCAAGGAATTATGAAAGCAAAAACTTTATAATTATTTACCCTGAACAAAAGCCTGTTGAGTTGCAGACTTTATCAGCCTCGCTCGACGGATCCGTGATTTCAACAACACAGGAAAATATTGAATGGCAAGTAAATACTGAAAAACCAAAGAAAATATCTCCCGACAAGAGGCATAATTCAATTACAGAATAATCTTTTTCAAAAAGCATGAATATACAAATTCCATTAGCCGAAATTCTGAGGCCTAAAAATGCTGACGAATATATCGGGCAACCTCATCTGATGGCTGAAGGGACTGCTTTCAGACGAATGGTTGATGGAGGGACTGTTCATTCTATGATTTTTTGGGGACCTCCGGGTGTTGGCAAAACTACCCTTGCACTTATTATCGCCAATGCTACAGGCAGGCAATTCTTTACATTGAGCGCTGTTAATTCGGGAGTTAAAGATGTAAGAGAAGTAATAGAAACAGCAAGCAAGGATTCATCTCAACCCATATTGTTTATTGATGAAATTCATCGTTTCAGCAAATCTCAGCAGGATTCACTTCTTGGAGCTGTCGAAAAAGGAACAGTTATCCTGATTGGTGCTACAACCGAAAATCCATCTTTCGAAGTTATCTCACCACTACTATCGCGCTGCCAGGTTTATATCCTGAAACACCTTGAGGAAACTGATCTGCTTCTTATCCTTAACAAAGCGGTTGAAACCCTGAGTAGCATCCATAGTGTCAAAATCGTGATTCAGGAACAAGAAGCATTGATCCGGATTTCAGGCGGAGATGCCCGAAAATTATTGAATGCGATTGATATTATTGTGTCATCTCTGCTTACATCAGGAAAAGAGATTGAAATTAATAATGAAAATACATTAAATATCATTCAGCAGAATCTCGCTTTATATGATAAATCGGGCGAAATGCATTACGATGTTATTTCGGCTTTTATTAAATCCATGCGGGGCAGCGATCCCAATGCCGCCGTTTACTGGCTTGCCCGAATGATTACAGCCGGCGAAGATCCTATTTTCATTGCCAGGCGGATGGTAATCCTTGCTTCGGAAGATATAGGGAATGCAAATCCTACTGCCCTGGTGCTGGCAAATAACTGTTTTGATGCTGTAAACAAGATAGGTTTTCCCGAAAGCCGCATCCTTTTATCGCAAACAGCAATCTACCTCGCCTGTTCTCCAAAAAGCAATGCCGCATATATGGCCATTGAGGATGCCCTGGCAGCCGTTCAGCGATTCGGCGACCTACCAGTACCCCTGCATCTGCGAAATGCCCCTACAAGCCTTATGAAGAAGATCGGTTATGGCAGGGATTACAAATATGCTCATCAGTACGACGGAAACTTTGTTAACCTTGAATTTTTACCCGAAAATATTAAAGGGACCCGATTTTTTAATCCGGGTCACAATGCCAGAGAACATGAAGCCCGCGAAAAGCTTCGCAAAAACTGGGGAGAAAAATATGGTTACTAAAATCAGTATTTAGGTCGTCTTTATTCCCGTTTCAAGTAACAGACTGCCAATTATTTAATTCGATAAAATGCATTAGCATCATTGAACAAAAATTAAGGACCTATGAATATAATCAAGGAAATACCACTTATTAATTTTACTGATTCAGGAAACTTCTTCCTGATTGCCGGTCCCTGCGTAATCGAAGACACCGAGAGTCCTGTTGAAATTGCCAGGATTCTGGTCGGTTTGACTCAAAAATATAAGATCCCATTCATTTTTAAAGCCTCATACCGTAAGGCCAACCGATCAAAAAGCTCATCATTTACAGGTATTGGGGATGAAAAAGCGTTGGAGGTACTTGCCCGGATACGACAGATGTTCAATGTACCGGTTGTTAGTGATATACACAGTGAAAATGATGCCATTCTGGCCGCACAGTATGTCGATGTCCTGCAGATTCCTGCATTTCTTTGCAGACAGAGCGAATTACTGATTGCTGCAGGCGAAACCGGGAAAATAATAAATATTAAGAAAGGTCAGTTTTCGTCAGCCGACAGCATGCATTTTGCAGTTGAAAAAGTAAGAGAAACCGGAAACAACAAAGTTATGCTAACTGAGCGGGGCACTACATTCGGATATACCGATCTGGTTGTTGATTTCCGTAATATCCCTGTAATGCAGCAGGCAGGTGTGCCTGTAGTATTAGATGTAACCCATTCTCTTCAACAGCCTAACCAGCCTGCTGGAGTTACCGGGGGCCGGCCTGAACTTATTCCTCTTATGGCAAAACTGGGTGTTACGGCCGGAGTTGAAGGTTTATTTATGGAAACTCATCCTGATCCTTCGAAAGCAAAATCCGATGGCGCCAATATGCTCCGGCTTGACCTGATGGACCAGTTGCTTGGCGAACTGGTCAGATTGAAACAAGCAATGTTGTAAAGATTTGATTCAGATTTTATTTTAGCAAAATAGGCTTTTCGTGGATCTCCAGTCCTGTGGAAGTAATAAGCTTATTTCACATAAGCCTCCATACCTGGCATAACCCATCCAAGTAAGAGACCATAAATGTGCTGGGCAAGGAAAATTATAATAAACCCTACCAGAATAGTTATCACTATAAAACGAAGTTTCTTCTCGAGTGTGATATCGAACAATTCCTGAACTCCATACCAGAATACATATAGCGTGTAGGCAATAAAAATATAAATCCCAATAGGAATCAAAATCCGGAGTAAAGGGTGCAGGTATAAGAAAAACGTCACAATAAAAAGAGGCGTAAAAGTATACAGTACGAGCTTCAAAACACGCAGGTAATCCGTTTCTATTCCCAGCTTTGGCAGTGAAAAATCAAGCAGGTATGCAGCCAGCATAACCAGTAAATATGGAATCAATACCCATGATACCAGGTTGAATAAAAGCAAAATAGCCAGGTTCAGCGAATATCCCAGAACAGATTTTGCAACCAGGAATAGACCAATATCACGTCCGACCGCACTGAAAAGAATGACAGGAAATGCGAAATTCCACATCAGTTCTTTGGGCGTCTCCTGTTCATTTTTGATCACCTTCCACTCTACGCTGGGTATGAGTGAAATGCGCATCGCTTTGACAACTATTTCTTTAATTTTCATCCGGAGGTATTAATTCAGAATTATCAGCTAAGTATCTTTGAGTTTATTCAAGTACAACGCTCCTGATGGTGCCGGTATTATTATCAATCCCGATGTTTCTGACGCTCGATGCAGGAAGAAAAGTGATAACACCAAACTGGTTTATCACAAACTGGGTCTCAAGTTTCACCAGGCCGCCAACTTTAACAGCCACATTTGCCTGATCGGGAATACGATAGTATAATCCGTGCGAATCACGCTGACTAAGATTAAGCTTTTCAGTTTCCGGCTTCAGAGCATTGGTTTTATTCATACTTGTTGCCTGAATCTGAATCTGATCACCTGATGGAGATACTTTTGGAAGAATTCCCTTCCCGATTGAGAATCTGCACAATGTCTCGGTTGGATTATTTTTATCGGCAACATAATAAAAAGTATATGTTTCGCTCGAAATACTTGTAACGCCCTTAAATAATTCGAGGTAGTCCTGTTTCATGCTGTTCATCTGGTTATACATGAATTCCATTGTCCCTTTTTCGTAATTAACCTCCTGATATCCATTAATCAGATTGTACATACTTTCATCGAGTTTCAGGATAAATTCGGATGCTTCACGAGCCTTCTGTTCAACAGATTTAACTGCCGAAGTCTTTCTGAAAAATTTCTGTTCAATAATAGTGGAATCAAGGCTTATTCTCTTGATCACCGTATCCAAACGCTCAAAAACACTTGGGTTTGTAAACTCAGGAATATCAACTCTTGAAGTTGAAAGATCGATTGATTGTTGTTTTTTATCCTTCAGCAGGTTTCCGAAAGATCCGGCACCGGTAATCACACCATCATCAGACAAAAAAAGTTCAATTGCTTTTCTATCCTTTTGTTTTTCAGGCATCTGAATAAAATAATATGCTGAAGGGTCTGGTTCATTATACGATGTTAGCCGTAAATCTTTGAGTTCGTATTCAGTACTGTTAACAGATATAACCTGCGACAAGCCGAGCATTTGATCAGCATATTCGGCAAAAGGGCCTTTTACCTTCTGAACTTTATTCACGATTATATCCACCTGAACTACCGTTTGTGGAAGAGCATAAAATAATCCATCTGAGGAAGCCGGTATTAATGAAGATCCTACTTTACTGACATTAATCTGAGCATCGATTCCATAAATTGAAAATAAACAAAATACGGCCAGAAAAATTCTTTTTCCCATAATATCACTTACTAATTGTTATTCAAAATTACGCTAATTATCCAATATAATAAAACGGTTCTCTTTTTTATTTATTGTTTATCAAATTCTGCACTCCGGTTTCTTCAAAAGGTTAAAATTGTATATTTGCTTAAAATCGGAAACAAGGAATGAAATTGTTTAAAGCATTTATTTTCATAATAATAACAATTCAGGTAATTTTATTTTTCAACTCATGCCAGTTTGGATCTGACAAAAAAAGCATTTCCATTTCCGGGGCTTTTGCTCTTTACCCACTGACTGTTAACTGGGCTGAAGAATACCAGAAACTTCATCCTGAGGTAAGCAATGATGTTTCAGTAGGTTTTGCTGGCAAAGGAATGACCGATGTTCTTTCGGGTATGG
>CAIJPI010000003.1 GCA_903822525.1 uncultured Bacteroidales bacterium
AATGTTAACTACCTCTCAGCAAAAGCCTGAAACACCTGAATTTTATCCTTTTCAAAAGAACAGTATTCGGTTATACTTTCAGTAAAGTCCGTTCTTGAGGACTAAACCTGACTTTATCTCTTGTTACTAAGCAATTCCTTCCGTAAAACTTTTGCATCGCAATTGCATCCCGACGAACAACCATGTTGGCTTTTAGGAGCAGCAAACAGGGTTTTATAAAGATTGAACAGCACAAAAGTGCTTGCTGCTGCAACTGCCGTGTAAGTCATAATTTCCTGTATCTGCATAATGTGTTAAATCGGGAATTTAATAGGTGGAAAATACTTAGTCACTGATATCCATGCGATAAATAAAGTAAATGCTAACATAACAACCGCCCATACTGCAGCAGGTATTTTTGTAGTCTTATGCAGGTTTGTCGCATCACCGGCTTTTTTAGGCTGCTTTACTGATAAAATCAGTAACACGAACGATGAAATAATTGCATCAGTGAAAATGATAACGGAATAAAACGCTGCAAATGCATAAATTATAGTGCCGTTATTGATGTAAATTAATAACAAATTAAGTATAACAAATGTTCCGGCCCAAAACAATCCATATAGGTTTCTGAGTGATATAATCATGATTATCAGCGCGATACACGTTAAAATAAAAAGTATGTACAGGTGATATCCCTTGTGCAGTAAAAACAGGCAAAGCCATGCTGTAAGTGCCGATGATGGGTACCCTGCTAATGCAATTAGTGCCTGCGAAAACTTACCTTTTGCCTTTGTTACGGTTGTGCCTGAAGTGTCGGCGAAAAGATTTACTGAAATCACTTCTCCGCTCAGCGCCAGAGTTGCAAAAGCGTGCCCTGCCTCATGCACCAGCGTATTTACTCCTCTGAAATATTTACCAAGAATAGGGATACGGGTCAGCAAAAGTGCTGTGAGTAACACGATGTAGAACACTACCTGTGGGTTTGAAGCTAGCCAGTCCATTATAAAAGTGTTAAAAGAACAGAGAACCTATCTGAAAGATTGCCAATGAGCCAAGGTATGCCAAAACAGTGGTATATACAACAACAAATAATGCCCATTTCCAGTGCCCCGATTCACGGCTTATGGCCGAAACTACTCCAATACACGGGAAATAGATTAATATGAACATCATGAAACTCAAAGCAACCAAAGGTGTGAATACGGGTTTACCTACATTAATCCCTGAAGTATAATACTGGCTCTGAAGTTTTTCAACCAGAGGCTGAGTACCTTGTCCTGAGTTTTCAGTCTGGTATAATACACCCAGCGTTCCGACTACCACTTCTTTGGCTGAGACGCCGGTAAGCAAGGCAACGCTCATCTTCCAGTCGAATCCTAATGGACGCATAACCGGTTCGATAAAATGGCCGATCCGGCCTATAAATGAGTTTTTTTGCTGGGCTGAACTTAGTGCAAATTTTTGAGTCAGTATTTTTGAAGAGATTAGTTTGTCAAGAGAATCCTTTTCAAGAAGTGTAAGTGTATTACTCTTACCAATTTCAGATTTCTGATTCTGCAAACTAACAATCTGCTCTTCAATTTGCTTTTTAGTATCAAAATAGACCGGGAAATATCCTAAAGCCCATATTATAATGGAAGAAATAAGGATAATGCCACCTATTTTCTGCAGGTATTGTCCGGTCCGGTGCCACATATGCCTGACAATACTGCGCATAGTTGGTACACGGTAGGGTGGGAGTTCCATCACAAAGGGTACATCTTTTTTACGGAATATAGTCTTACGGAAAATGAGTGCTGACCCAATAGCCAGCATTACACCTGTGAAGTAAATTCCAAATAAAATTGTACCCTGGTAAGATTGAAAAAATGCTGTTATAAATAAAATATAGACTGGTAATCGTGCACTGCACGACATAAATGGATTTATAAGCATCGTGATAAGTCGGTCGCGACGGCTTTCAATGATACGCGTCGAAAGTATAGCTGGTACATTACAGCCGAAACCCATGAGCAATGGAATGAACGATTTGCCATGCAGCCCTATCCTGTGCATAAGCTTATCCATTATAAATACGGCCCGTGCCATATACCCGGTATCTTCCATCAACGAAATGAACAGGTACAGAAGCAAAATATTTGGCAGGAAGATAATTACACCACCAACTCCTCCAATAATCCCCTGGATAAGCAGGTCTTTAAACATGCCGTCAGTCATGTTCACCTGGATGAGGGCAGAAATCTCCCGTACCATCCACTCAATCCCTTTCATAGGATAGTTGCCGATTTTAAACGTGCCATAAAATGTCGCCCACATCAGGGCAATAAAAACCGGTATTCCCCATATTTTATGGGTAATGAATGTGTCGATGATTTCGCTGTTGCGACGACGTGTCTGGGGATTAGCTTTAAGCGTTTCGGTAAGGGCACCGGCTATAAAACCGTATTTTGCATCTGTAATAAGGGTTTCAGGATCTTCCCGCTGTTCACTTTCAATCCTGACCCTTTCACGATTTACTGTCTCAGTTATTTCACCTGCATTGTCGAATTTTCCCAATTTTGCAATGGCATCAGGATCATTTTCAAGTAATTTTATGGACAGGAAACGGGATGATATTTTATTCAGATAGTCAAGGTTGGCAGGAATCCGCATTTTTTTCTGAATAGCCTTTATCCCTTCTTCGAGCGTCCTCCCATAGTTGATATGTATATGCCTCGAAACCTGGTCGCTGCCTTCGCATACTTCAATGATTTTTGAAAAAAGATCGTGAATCCCTTTTCCTCTGGATGCCACTGTTGGAATAAAAGGAACCCCCAGCATTTGTCCCAGGTATTCATAGTCTAAAATATCGCCTTTCTGCTGGAGTTCATCAAACATGTTAAGGGCAACTATCACCCTGATATCCATATCGATTAACTGGGTTGTAAGGTATAGGTTCCGTTCAAGGTTGGAAGCATCTACTACATTAACAACCACATCGGGCATGTTGTCATTTATAAAATCGCGCACGTAGAGTTCTTCTGGCGAATAAGCGGTAATGGAATAGGTGCCGGGAAGATCGGTTATGATAAATTCATACCCTTTATGTATAAAACTGGCTTCCTTGGCGTCGACTGTTACACCGCTGTAATTGCCTACCCTTTCGCGGGAGTTGGAAGCAAAATTGAAAAGGGTTGTCTTTCCTGAATTCGGATTGCCGACAAAAGCGATATGAATGGTTTTACTTCTGCCGGTTGTTCGGGTGTTTTCTGATTCCTCACTTAATGTACCTGAATAGTTTATTTCCTGTTCAGGTCTGCTGAGCGGATCTACCTCAATAAGATGAGCTTCACTCATCCGCAGGGTAACATTATAGCCCAGTATACTGTATTCAACGGGGTCCTGCAGAGGCGCTTTCTTAATAACGGTTACTTCTTTTCCGACAACAAACCCCATCTCTGTGATCCTTTTGCGAAAGGCCCCACGGCCTTTAACCCTCAGAATGGTGGCTTTACTGCCGGGTTCAAGTTCACTGAGATTCACAGCTTATTGTTATTAAGATTAAATAAATATTATTGCAAAGATACTATGTTTTAGTTATCCTCAGCATAAAGCAACTGAAAAATGTATCTAAAATAAAGCGATTTGTTTGCCTGAAATAGTTTGCTAAAGGGTATTAATATAGCAATTCATCATCCTGTTCTGGTCGAAAGGCAATAACGTGCAATGCCGGAAGGAGGGCAGCGATACGAGGCCCCCAGTGCGAAATGAATAAGGTCCTGCATTCATAAACTGCATTCTGTTTAGCATATGCAAGATTTTTCTGGTATAAAAGCACGAAGTCCTTTAAATCCTGGTACACATCAGCCAGGTGCTCTGAGAGACTTGCTTTAAGCGGATTTGTATCCGCATTTTCATATGATAAAGTGTAAAACTCATCTTTGCCTCGAAAAACACTCAGCAGGGAATTGTAGATGCTTTCCCATTGATCTTCGTTTACAAATCTTTCCCCGAAATAATCTTCATCTGCTTCAACTTCAGGCAATATGGCTCCTTTCAGGTAAAGCAGCGGACAAATTTTAGCATAATACTGAAGAACCTCTTCGGGATTGTATTTCTCGGCCTTTTCGGTAAAAATGCAGAATTCGTTTGCAACCGTAAACATATCGATTACACTGGTAGATGATGCAGTATCAGAGTCTGAGGTATTCTTCATGAGAGATAGATAAATTGAGTGATTTTATGAATCAAAGGTATTAATTTGAGCCTTTCTACTGTAGGATTATATGAATAAAAAAAGTGCCTCACGGGCACCTTTCTGAATTAGCATGAATGTGGTCGCACTTTACAGTTTTTTTAT
>CAIJPI010000004.1 GCA_903822525.1 uncultured Bacteroidales bacterium
CCATGAAATTGACCCAAAAGCCTTCCTTACAGTACTCGAAGCCAATGAAATTCTTGGTGAAGGGTTTAAGTCGTTGAAAGAAAAACTTGAAGATTAGGGGTTGGGAGTTTGGTATTGCTGTTGTAAGCTGATCCTCAATGACTTTTTCAGCATTCTATTCAAATATCTATTATCAGGATTTTCATTTATGGTTGATACTTCATTTTTTCAAAAGGAAAAGCTGTTTTCCTTCAGGTGGTTTAAATCGTATGCCCTGATTGCGCTGGGGGCATTTCTGATAGCGGTTGGGTATGTACTTTTTATCAGTCCCGACAAAATTGTACCGGGAGGCATTTACGGTGTGGCAATTATGTTGCATCATCTACTGGGAACTCCTATTGGGTTGACTGCCCTGGCTTTTAATATCCCCCTGACCTTGCTGGGAATTAAACTATTAGGCCCACGATTCGGAGCCAAAACGGTTGTTGCATTTATACTCACCTCGGTTTTTGTTGACTCACTTTCCTACTTTCACGGCTCCGGGCCTTTGGTGCCGGGCGAAACCTTGGTTTCCTGCATCTTTGGAGGTCTGTTTGTTGGAATCGGTGTTGCTTTTACATTTAAGGCGAAAGCCACCAGCGGAGGAACCGATGTAATTGCCATGATCATACAAAAATACACACGCCTGCCGTTAGGGCAAATCATGATGATGGTTGACTCATCCATTGTGTTGCTGAGCTACCTGGCTTTTGGCGACTGGAGGATTCCGCTATTTAGCTGGATTACAATTTTTGTGCTTACCCGGGTAGTAGATACGGCAATGCACGGTTTTTCGTACGACAAAACTCTTTTTATTATTTCCGATAAACACGAAGCCATTCGCGACAGCATTATAGGCGAACTGAAACGGGGAGGCACGTTCCTTCATGGCGAAGGCATGTACAAACACGACAGCAAGCAGATTATTTTCACCGTTGTGAATCCACGCGAGCTCTATATGCTGGAAGAATATGTGCATCGTATCGACCCTGAAGCATTTATTGCTGTTCTCGACGCCTATGAAATTCTGGGAAAAGGATTTAAATCACTCAGTGAGAAAGTAGAAGACAAGTAAAGGTCACACCGAAACAGTTCAATTCATTCTGATAACAAAATAAAGTTCTTCATCTGATAGGGAGATCAGTTTGCATTTTAAACCTGTAAACAAAAAACGAACTGCAGGAATACTAACATACAGCAGATATCCCATAATCAACATATTGCATTTGTTTTATGGAAAAATGGATCAGTGAATATTTATTTTATATGTTTGTACAGTAATTGCAAACACATTTACTGTACTATTTTGTGATTGTACAGCAGCGAAAGTTAAACCCAGATGCATTTTCCCAACAGCTTTATTTCTGCATGAACCAATCATATTACCAGATACATCCATTTGCACCTTCTTTTTGTAAGAGGCCTAAAGCTGATTGTCTGTATGTGTTGATGCTGATCCTTTTTGTTACTATTTTCGCACCGGGATGCACAAAAGAGGATAGCCAGACCCCTGAGCATACAATTCCTGCCTATGTACTGCGTGATGTTGAGTTCGGAATAAATTACGACACTGCAGGACAGGCGGAGCACCTGTTGCTCGATATTTATTTCCCGGCGAGCGACAGTTTGGAACAAAAGTTCCCGCTTGTACTTATGATGCATGGTGGCAGTTATCTGAACGGTGATAAGAGCTGGATATCAAAATCGTGTGAAATATTAGCAGATTCCGGATTTATTACCGTAAGCATGAATTACCGTATGGGATGGAGAACGAACGGGGGATGCGATAAGGATACTTTCTCACTTCGGGAAGCCGGGTACCGCGGAATGCAGGATGCCAATTCAGCCTTGAGTTTTCTGCTGGCAAATACCGGGAAATACGCTGTCGATCCGGATTGGATATTTGCTGGAGGCGAGAGTGCCGGTGCTGCAATTGCACTTAATATCAGCTTCACCAGCAACGCTGACATGGAACTGCTTCAACCCGACCTGGTCGCAAAACTTGGTAAACTCCAGGATCCGGGTTACAGTTTATCGAATCAGTCACCGGTTAAAGGAATCTGCAATAAATGGGGCTCCATCTCGGATTCGAATCTGATCAGAACGAACAATACGATACCCGTTATCAGCTTCCATGGCACTAACGACCCTTTGGTACCTGATGATACAGGCTATTTCCTGGCATGTCCTGCCACACCATCATTTGGCTCCTTATGCATTTACAGGCGCCTGCTTGCAGAAGGTGGTGTAAGTATTTTACATCTGAAGCAGGGAGGAGCGCATCAGCCTGATGCATATTGTCCGGAATTTACGATGAGTAAAACCGCTCTTTTCTTTCATCAGATCATGGCAGGGAAAGCGCAAAGTGCTGTTTTTATTGAGTAGTTTACATCCTTTAGCCAGCCGGAAAGTGATAAAATCCAACTATTTAATATACAGTATTTTACATATATTCTATATATTTTCTGAGGTCAATTTGAGGTCAGCATATCGATTTATTGATACTTTCTTTTAATTTTGTTTTATCTAATAGGGATGATTACCTGTTCTTTTATCGCAAATAAATAAGAATAGTCTTTTCCGACACACAGCCTTTTGGTTGGGGTTCCCTTCAAAATAAAATCAAAACCTGGTATGCCTGTATTTTCGCGACAACGCTTGTATTTTTTCTTCCGTGGGAGTCGTGTGGCGTTGATGATTCGAGGTACACTCATTTTTATTCTATTATTAGAATTATCGAATATCACTTATGCCCAGGAAGCTGTTGTAAGCAGTTACATTAATAGTGTAGATACCAGAGATGAGTGGACAGAGATTCTTGTTCTACAAGATGATCTGGATATGCGAAACTGGTCGTTACGGGATAATAATTCGAATCAGAATAGCTGGCAAACAGGAATCTCCTTTAACAACATAGCTTTTTGGAACCATGTCCGGGCTGGTACAATAATAATGATCTGGCACAGGCAATACCCTTCGACAAGTTCAACTGTAAAACACCCTCTTGATATTAACCCAGGTGATGGCTATCTGGAGTTACACGCCAATGATCCGGTTTATTTTAACGGGGGGGCATTCGGAACCAGTCCAACTTTTAACGGTGCCACATTGAATATCGCAGCATCAGGAGATGTTTTGGAGCTTAGAAACCCTTCAAATATCCATATTCACGCCTTAGGTCACATGTTAGTCCCAGGGATTGATTTCACGAACTTACCTTTACCAAAACTAAATCTCACACAAAGTTTAGCTTCAGGTGAAGCTGTTTATGTTTATCCCGGTAGTAATGCATCTGAATATGGAACAAACTCTCCTCAGATTGGAACTACTTACGCTACTAAAAGTGCAACCGATCTTACTTTTGGATTACCAAATAACTCAGCTTTCACAACGAACTCTAGCTTTTGGAGAACAACCCGGCAACCAGCCTGGGCAACTCCTACTTTAACTTCAACAAGCGATCCTACTTTCAGCCAGGTAAACCTAGTATGGAATTCATGCACAGATCCTAATCCCAGTGATGGCACCCAGGGATATTTAATTCTACGAAATTCAACCAATTCATTTACAGCCCCGATGGACGGGACTACTTATCCATTAAATGCAACAATAGGTACAGCAACTGTTGTAGAAACAATCACCACACTTGCCCCCACTGCATATACCGATTACATTTCTATTCCATGTGCAAACAATTTATTTTACCGAATTTATGCTTATCGTTACTTTGAAGATAATACAAACGGAAATTCATTTCATGTTGCACGAGGACGAGCGTATAACGAAATAAACTTTGCTTCTGCTACTGCAAATGGCCCGGCTGCTCCTGTAGTTCCAACTTCGGTCTCTGTAGACAGGAATAATTTCTGTTCCGACGACGCCGGAAATATAGTTTTATCTATTGTTGGTGGCAGTGGCACTGCACTGGAATGGTTCGAAGGAAGTTGTGGCGGAGCAGTTATTGGAACAACTAATACTTTAAGCCTGCTTTCTCCAACAGTTACTACTACTTATTATGTCCGTTATTCCAATACCGGATGCCCAGCTAGTTCATGTGCTTCTGTGACAGTAACGGTTGTTGATCCTCCAACAATATCTTCTGCTGGTTCGGATCAGACATTATGCGGAATATTAACAACCACTCTCGATGGTAATTTACCAACTACCGGAAGCGGATCATGGTCCAAGGTTTCAGGGCCCGGTACGGTGAACTTTACCAGCATAACACAAAATAATACTTCGATAACCGTTTCATCTATAGGGAGTTATATTCTACGCTGGACAATAAATAATGGCGGTATTTGCTCACCCAGTTCTGATGATGTTTCTGTGGTTTTCGGTAATGCAATATCAGTGATTGCCGGCAGCAATTCTCCTGTATGCACAGGCCTTGATGTTGAGCTTACTTCAAGTATTGCAGGAGCAACTTATTCGTGGACAGGTCCAAATAGTTTTGTTTCAAATCAGCAAAATCCGGTAATCAGCAATGCAACGCCCAGTCTATCAGGAGTTTATTCGGTTGTAGTAACCGGAATACCTGGCGGCTGTCCCTCATCTTCCAATTCAACGAATGTCCTTATTAATTTCTCGCCTGTAGCTCCTATTTCAGTATCATCAACTATCACGGCTATATGTGCCGATGATCCAGGGGATATTACCCTTTCTGCAAATGGAGGAAGTGGCACAACATTAAACTGGTATACTGGTAGTTGTGAAGGAAACTTTATAGGTTCAGGTAATCCTCTCACCATTTCATCACCAACCTTTACCACGAGCTATTATGCTCTCTGGTCGACAGCATCATGCGGCAATTCTGCATGTGAATCCATTACTGTTGTGACCGGTGATCCTCCAACACAATCTAATGCTGGGGGCGACCGCTCTCTGTGCGGAGTACTTTCAACAACTATGACAGGGAACATCCCTTTTATCGGCACCGGTTTATGGAGTGTTGTTTCAGGACCAGGAATTGCAGTTTTTTCGGATGCAACTCAATATAATACACCTGTTACCGTTTCGGCTACAGGAAGTTATAACTTTAAATGGACTATCACTAACGGCACTATCTGCATGCCAAGTTTTGATGAAGTAATTATAGTTTTCAATAATGCAGTAAGTGTTATCGCCGGCAGCAATACACCTGTGTGTACAGGCAATACCATTCAGCTAACTTCGGACATTCCGGGTGCCTCCTATGCCTGGACAGGCCCAAATTTATTTAATTCAGTTCTGCAAAATCCGGTTATACCTAATGCAAGCTTATCAGATGCAGGTGATTACAGCGTAACAGTCTCAAATCTTCCCGGAGGCTGTCCTCCCACTTCGGATATAATACAGGTAGCAGTTAATGATTCACCTGTTGCACCTACCTCTGTAATATCAGATTTATTGACGATTTGTGCAGATGATCCTGGTAATATTAACCTTACTGCCTCTGGAGGAAGTGGACTTACATTGAATTGGTATTCAGGTAGTTGTGGTGGCATTCCAATTGGAACCGGCTTAAATTTGACAATACCTTCACCAACAGTTTCTACCTCATATTACGCCAGTTGGTCTAGTGCATCCTGTGGCAGTTCTTCCTGCCAGAATATAACAGTCTTAGTTAGCGATCCTCCAACAACAGCAAATGCAGGCGGGGATCAGTCTCTTTGTGGTGTATTATCAACCACACTGGCAGGTAACAATCCAATATTAGGAAGTGGATTGTGGAACGTTATTTCAGGACCAGGTACCGTTACTTTCGGAAATAGTGCTTCTTTTAATTCTGCTATCAGTGTTATGAACCAAGGAGTTTATACCCTCAGATGGACTATCACCAACACAGGTCTCTGTCCGATAAGCTACGATGATGTAACAATTGAATTTGGCAATGCCGTAACCGTAACGGCAGGCAACAACTCCCCTATATGCACAGGCGACACCATCAGGTTAACGTCAAGTATTGCCGGGGCTACCTATTCGTGGACAAGCACGAATGGATTTACTTCGTCGGATCCGAATCCGCTAATCCCGAATTCATCACCGGCAGACAATGGAACATACACGGTAACGGTCACCAATATTCCGGGTGGTTGCCCAACAACCAGCAATTCTACTGTTGTTAACGTAACCAATCCGCCTGTTACTCCGCCCATTACTTCGCAGAATGTTTCAGGCAATAGCCAGGATGTATGTGTCGGAAGCCAGGTGCCCTATATTATTCTGTTTACAACAACCGGTTCATTCTACCACTGGACTCTTTCGGGTGGTGGCAGCATCAATTATCCTGACAGTTCAGAGATGCAGATTAACTGGGCGACAGCAGGAGGACCCTATGAACTCAGCGTTACAGAGACATCTGCGTCGGGATGCATCGGCATGCCTGTTATCCTCAATATTATTGTAAATTCAATTTCCGCGGCCAGTGTATTGATTTCACCTGATAATAATCCGGTGTGTACCGGTACCACGGTCACGTATACAGCTACCCCTGTTAACGGAGGAATTTCGCCACAGTTTACCTGGTTTGTAAATGGCATTCAAAGGCCAAACCCGGGACCTTCAGCTTTTTCATATATACCTGCCGATGGCGACAAGGTATACGCCGTGCTCAATTCGAGCTCCCCCTGTGCATTACCAAACCCTGTTTTATCGGAAGCTGACACCATGCATGTTACCGGTACGGTAGCTCCTTCCATCAGTATAACGGCTTCGGCCACATCCTTATGCACAGGTGATGGCGCTACCATTACCGCCTCTGCCCTGAACGGGGGATCGGCTCCTGTATATGAATGGTATCTGAACGGTACGCAGCAGGCCGGACAGCCTACTGATATGTTTGCATTTGTTCCGGGTGACGGTGATGCTGTTTTTGCAAAAGTTTTATCAAACCTGGGCTGTGCTTCTCCTGCACAGGCCGTTTCAACAGCAATTACATTCAATGTAAGTGCGGCTTTGGCTGTTGGATTAAGTATTTCACAACAAGCTGTTTTGTGCCATACCGATCCCGTTTTACTTAATGCAGCACCTGCAAATCAGGGGCCGGCACCGGTTTACGAATGGTACCTGAATAACAGCCTGGTGGCTGGTCAGCAGGCAGCAAGTTACAGCGGCATGTTTAACGACGGCGATAAAATCTTTGCTAAAGTCATTTCATCACTTAGCTGTGCCACCGGCAACCCGGCACAATCAAATGATATTTATATAACAAGGCCAGCCTTGCTCGAAATTACACAGGTAGATCCAGTAAATGAAAGTTGTGGGCTTCAAAACGGCAGCATTACCCTTACTGTGAATGGAGGATCCGGTTTAAAACAATATTCTATTGAAACACCTCCGCAATGGAAAAACAATCCTTTTTTCGATTCGTTAACAGCATTAATCGCTTATAATATCCTGGTTAAAGATGATAACGGATGTCTTGCCTCAAAAGGAATTTATCAAATAACTTCAATTCCCGGACCTGAAATTCTTCCGGTCGGAAACGGAAGCTATTGCGAAGGTAGTACCGTTGAGCTTTCTGCTTCTTCAGCCACTGCGCTGGTTTATGAATGGAAGCAGCCAGACGCGAACACCATATTCGCTGATACGCTCACCATTACATCGGCTTCAGCCATTGATTCCGGATTGTACCAGGTAATTGGGAAGGACCTGTTAACAGGTTGTTCGGATACTGCATGGCTCGCTGTGAGCATCTACAAATTGCCCGAAGTGAGCTTTGGCTTGCCCCCAACATTATGCTCCGGCACTGAACAAATATTATCGCCAGGCCCTCAGTATGCATCCTATATATGGCAGGACGGCAGCGCAGCTCCAACGTTCCCGGCAGTTGACATGGGCACTTATTTTGTGCTTGCCACTGATTCAGCCGGGTGTTCAGGATCCGATACCCTTGAACTTATCCCCTGCTCACAGGTATTTTTCCCTAATGCGTTTTCGCCCGACAGGAATGGAAAAAATGAAAGTTTCAGACCTGTAACAGGCGGAATTGTGCTCCTCGATTATAAAATGATTATTTATAACCGCTGGGGCCAGTTGATTTACCAATCGAACGACTACATTACAGGCTGGGATGGCACATTTAATGACGCTGCAGCACCGAATGGCATATACCCTTACCTGATCACATACAGGATTGCCGATCCGGCAAGCCCGGGTTTATCAAAAGTCTCGAAATTCAGGGGAACGGTTTTGCTTGTGAAGTAAGCCTTTTCAGAATAAACAACCTGAGCTAAAGGGGAAATAATGCAATGAAGGGGTCAAAAAAAACAGTATATATCCTGCTAATTTGTACATCAAAAAATAATCCCGGGCTGCAATGAAGCAACCCGGGATTATTTTTATCAGTATTTTGAACCTGGCAGTTTGTATATCTGCAAATACAGACGGGCACTTACTGTAATTTTCTGAAACCAGATAAGACAGAATAGTAACAGAAAACCTGCAGACCCAATACTATCTGAACAACTTTACAATGTCGTTTCCATTGGCAAATATAAGCAGGGCAAAAAGCAGCACCATGCCTGTTATCTGTGCATATTCCATAAATTTATCACTGGGTTTACGGCCAGTAATAATCTCATACAGGAGGAACATAACATGGCCTCCATCGAGAGCCGGAATGGGCAGAATATTTAATACGGCAAGCATAAGTGAAAGGAACGCAGTGAGACCCCAGAAGGATTCCCAATCCCAAACTGAAGGGAAAATGCTTCCAATGGTAATAAACCCACCAACTGATTCGTATGCTTTTACCTCAGGTTTGAAAAGGAGTTTCAGCGACTTGAGGTAATCCGAAGTTTTTTCATATGCTTTTACTGTACCTGCAGGAATTGCCTGTAATATATTGTAGTGGTATTCTTTAAAAGTGAAGTACCCGGCAGGCGATTTGGGTGCAACGCCGATAAGACCCCTGTCAGATATCCTGACGGCCAT
This sequence comes from uncultured Bacteroidales bacterium, assembly GCA_903822525.1. Classification (GTDB taxonomy): domain Bacteria; phylum Bacteroidota; class Bacteroidia; order Bacteroidales; family UBA4417; genus UBA4417. Next base: position 8,935 of record CAIJPI010000004.1, read on the forward strand.
TACAATGGTATCAACTCCACGCAACACACTTACGTTAACAGTTTGGTTTTTATGTTTTTGAACTTCTGCTTTAAACTCATCGAAAAATATTGTTTTCTTTCCGTTTATGCCGATAATTATATCCTTTACCTGCATCCCGGCGCTTTTTGCTGTCGAACCCGGGGCGAAATCAGCCGCTTCGAACGGTATTCTTACGCTGATAAAATCAGGAGACTTATGCTTTACAATAGCCGAAATCATTTCGCGGGGAATGGCAACTTCAATCTGCTGGCTATCGCGCTCTACCTGAATGGTTTTTGCATCTTCCAGGATAATGGTTGCCGGTATTCTGAAAAAATCTTCAACTTTCTTGTTATCGATGCTAAGTATCTTATCTCCATTGAGCAGACCTATTTTTTGACCCAGGGTATCAACTGTAATACCGTACTTGACCTCTGAGTTAGGAAGGTATTGATCGCCCCACCAGGCCAGCATCACCACATAAATACCTATGGCCAGCAGAACATTTACTGTTACTCCTCCTAACATGATTATAAGCCGCTGCCACGAAGGTTTCGCCCGGAACTCATAAGGCTGTGGCGGAAGTTTCATAGCCTCTTTGTCCATCGACTCATCTATCATTCCCGATATTTTTACATATCCTCCAAGCGGAAGCCAGCCTACTCCATATTCGGTTTCGCCTTTTTTGAATTTGAAAAGTGAAAACCAGGGATCGAAGAAAAGATAGAATTTTTCGACCCTTGTTTTAAAAATACGTGCGGCAATGAAATGTCCGAATTCGTGAAATATCACGAGTATAGATAAACTGAGAAGCAGCTGGGCTACTTTTATTAAAATGACCATAACAGGCTTTAACTTAAAATTTAATTAACTCAATTCCGTATAAAACGGGGTGCAAATTTACGGCTTTTTCCATCATGAAATTCAATGCCTGGAATTTCGCATTTTAGTCATTTATGAAATCCTGAAATCCGCGTTGAAATCATTAAACGTTTGATTGAATATTGCTTTTATTTTTTGGTTCTACTACGAATTTAATGGAATTGGTATTAAATTGGCCCGAAGTCGGAAGACGGAAGTCCGAAGTAGGTACTAACCCGAATTTACATACTATGAATTGAAAATAAGTTGCATACTGTTAATCGTCTTACAATGTGCTTCTTATTCTGAATAAAATAGTTTTCAGGAGATATTCTGACTTCCGTCTTCCGACTTCCGACAACTTGATTTGACCCACTAAAATAACAGTAGAACCTATTTTTTTACCACGGAGGCACAGAAAGCATGGAGATACACGGAGAATATTTTTCAGGGTCTTTGTAAAAAATGAATTGTCTTTATACCTTTTATAAATGATTTTCTCGTTTCAATTCTGGTCCGGTGTTAAGTATACCTGCATTGTGACAAGTATTATTTTTCCTCAGTGTTTCTCAGTGCCCTAAGTGCCTCAGTGGTTATAATTTTTTATCAAACACCTGAAATATTAGTTAAGCAATAATTTACAATTATCTCATTACCTATAAA
>CAIJPI010000005.1 GCA_903822525.1 uncultured Bacteroidales bacterium
GTATGACCGCTGATGATGTTGATTTTCTTGATTCACTGGCTTTTTATTTACAAACCAGATATAACTTCGATCCTGAAAAAACGTTTTGTTCCGGGCATTCAAATGGGGGTGATATGTGCTACAGGATCGCTTGCCAGGATGCGGGCAATTTTAAGGCTGTGGCTTCTGTTTCTGGTTGTCTTATGAAATGGATTCATGATTCATGTACTAATGTCAATCCAATTCCTGTGTTTGAGATTCACGGCACTGATGATCGAACTACCTTCTGGAATGGTGATATGGGTAATCTTCAGGGATATGGTCCATACTATAGTGTACCTTTTACATTTGATTTTTGGGATTCTGTGAATAACTGTCAAAATGAAATAATAGATACACTTCCTGATCTTGACCCAACCGATGGCAGTATTGTTATAAGTGATAAAAAGATTGATGGTATAAACGGCAACCAGGTATGGCTTTATAAAGAGTTGAGAGGCGGACATGGATGGCCTGGAAGCGGGGGTTACGGAACTAATATGGATATAAACACCAGTTCTGAAATATGGTCGTTTTTTCAGACATACAATACCGTAACTACACAGAAAGAACCAGACAGGTACATTCAAGAAGAAGTAATCACTTCTCCAAACCCGTCAAAAGAGTCCGTAAAAATAACCTTATGGACTTTCGTGAAACCATTACCTTTTGAGGTATTTGATCTTTATGGCAAATCTTTGATAAAAGGAGAATTAAATAGTCGGGAAACTGTTATTGACATTAGCCTTTTAGCAAAAGGGATTTATTTATTAAAAGTTAGTGAGAATTATTCGAAAACTATAAAAATAATTAAAGGATAAAGCACGATTATTACCAACTGAGGCCGACAAACCGGTTGCCGTATGAATTGAAAATTGAACAATAAGCAAGATTAAAAACAAAATACAATGGCTTTCATACCAATATCAATCGATAACTTTATTAAAAAGCACTTGGAAAATAATCCTTCCGAGAATGAAAAGTCGTTAAAAGAACAATTAGAAAAAAGGTTAGCAGATCATAATAATGGAATAAAATGCCATTGTGGAAATGATATTTGGGTAGTCGGTTCTGCTTTTGCGGGCAATAGCTGTTTTTCCTGTATTACTGGAGAAAGCTTTCCAACTGATGATTATGAGATTGAATCAGCTATAATCAAAAAGGAAAATAAAAAAGGTCGCAGACATATAGATAATATCAACCCAAAAGAAATCTCTGGATTCTTTGATGATGATGGATTTGAGGTAAAACCTGATTTAATTAAAAAACCCTCCCTCTGCATTACTTGCTTGAATGACAATGATCCAGAGGAAGAAATACTCTGTACATTAACTCGTGATGATCAAGAAAATAATGAAGAATTTATCTGCTACGCCTATAAAAAAATTATAGACTAAGCGTTAACAGAATATATTGCGACGGCACAACACAGGCTAAGCTGCCAGGGCTTTGTCCAGACGCACAAGGCTCACCACACAAAGCCCCGGGGCCTAGCCCGGGAACGTTTGCCTTTGCTGTGTTTAGCAGCCGCACGTTAGCAACCATGGTGACCCGAAAACAAAAAATATCCTGAAAATGAAATTATTGCAATATTAGCGTTTTGCCAATAAAGTTTAATTTTGTGACAAACTATAAAATATGGACAATCGTTTTTTTGACATAATTCAATTAATAAAACAATCTCGGACTAATGCAATAAAAACTGTTAATGCTGAATTGATTAACCTTTATTGGAACACTGGAGAATTTATAAGCAAGAAACTTGAACTTGCTGAATGGGGCGATTCCGTTGTGACAGAATTGGCATAATATATTCAACAAAACGAACCAGACATAAGAGGGTTCTCCGACAAAAACCTGTGGAGAATGAAACAATTTTTTGAGACCTACAAAGCCTTTCCAAAACTCTCAACATTGTTGAGAGAAATTAGTTGGTCACATAATCTGGCAATTTTTTCGAGATGTAAAACGACTGAAGAAAGAGAGTTTTACTTGAAGTTAGCCAAACAAGAAAATTAAAGCTTCAGAGAACTCGACAGACAAATTTCAGCCAGTCTTTTCGAGCGGACTATGATTGGGAATTCAAAACTCTCAACAGTGTTGAGAGAAACTAATCCCGACATATCGAATACATTTAAAGACAGTTATATTCTTGATTTTTTGAATTTACCTGATCTACACAGCGAAAGCGAGTTACAACTTGGATTGATAAGACAAATGAAAAACTTTATCCTGGAACTAGGTAAAGACTATCCGGGAAAATCATCAGCTTTTGCAAAGCGGACTCTATAAATTTTTAAGACACCCGGCTTATACCGGCTCATTAATATCCTTTCTTGGGTTTGGACTTTCATTAAATAATTGGCTGAGCCTTTCTATAGCATTTCTGCCAGTACTTTTTGCGATTATCCATAGGATTAACATTAAAGAAAAAGTACTTACGGAACGATTTGGTAAACAATATTCAGACTATATCGCCGGAACTAAACGTTTAATCCCATTCGTATATTAACAAGTGAATGGATATAGGGCAATAAAACTGCCGGTAACTGTGCATTTGCGACAGGCAGGGTTTCGTGTTCCTCATTCACGCTTGTGTTTACACAAAGTTCCGTTCACCGATGGAGGCCTTTATACCCACACGTTCTAACCCTATCCTCATCCGTGCTCATTCGTGTCACATTCGTGTAATTAGTGGATAAACCCTTGTTATCAAGCTATCCGGAAATCCCCGGTACTGCCGGGCATTTTTTATCTGAGTCGGTTCGGATATATTTTCTTCCTCAGGGTATATAAAGCAAAAAATCCTGCTTATCGCAGGATTCGTTTGTTGTCCGACCAGGGCTCGAACCTGGACTCTTCTGATCCAGAATCAGACGTGTTGCCAATTACACCATCAGACAATTATTCATTTGAGGAGTGCAAAATTATACTTTTTTTCAAACGAAGTGTACAAATAAAAAGTTTTTTTAAGCCTGCATTGATTTCGTCCAGGTATCCTTTAGTGCCACCGTGCGGTTAAAGACTATATGTGAAGCTGTTGTATCCGCGTCAACGCAGAAATACCCCAGTCGTTCGAACTGAAATCTTTCACCGGCTTTAGCATGTGTAACCGAGGCCTCGGCATAGGCTGTGATCACTTTCAGTGAAGCAGGGTTGATATTTTCTTTAAAATCGTGTCCTTCTTCTACATTCTCAGGTGTTTCGACTGCAAAAAGGCGATCATATAGGCGAACTTCAACCGGAACGGCATGTGCTGCCGAAACCCAGTGCAATGTACCTTTAACCTTCTTGTTGCTGTTAACCATTCCGCTTCGTGTATCGTCCTGGTAAGTACAATGTATCGCTGTGATATTGCCTTCACTGTCTTTTACAATATCCTCACATTTAATAATATAACCATATTTAAGCCTGACTTCGCCACCTGGTTTAAGCCTGAAGAATTTTCCGGATGGGTTTTCCATAAAGTCTTCCCGTTCGATATAAAGCTCTTTCGAGAATTGAACCTTCCGGAAACCTGCCTCAGCATCTTCGGGGTTGTTAACCGCTTCCAGTTCCTCGACCTGTCCTTCAGGATAGTTGTCGAGAATAAGTTTAACCGGATTAAGTACCGTCATTACACGGTTTGAGCGTTTATTCAGGTCCTCGCGAACACAGAACTCGAGCAGTGCCACATCAATCAACTGATCACGCTTGGCAATGCCAATAACATCGGCAAAATTACGCAGCGATTCGGGCGTATATCCCCTGCGGCGCAAACCGCAAATGGTTGGCATACGGGGGTCGTCCCAGCCGGTTACCACTTTTTCATTTACAAGTTGCAGGAGTTTGCGCTTGCTCATTACGGTATAGGTGAGATTTAAGCGGGCAAATTCGATCTGTCGCGGACGATAATCGCCTTGGGCTACCTGTGCAAGGTACCATTCATAAAGTGGCCTGTGCACCTCGAATTCGAGCGTACAGATGCTGTGTGTTATTCCTTCGAGGTAATCGCTCTGACCATGCGCGTAATCGTACATAGGATAAATGCACCATTTGTTGCCGGTCCGGTGATGATCGGTATGAAGAATGCGGTACATAATGGGGTCGCGCATCAGCATATTGGGGTGGGCCATATCGATTTTCGCCCTCAGTACTTTGCTCCCGTCAGCAAACTCACCATTTTTCATGCGGGTGAATAAATCAAGATTCTCACCGACCGTGCGGCTCCTGTATGGACTTTCTTTACCGGCCCGCGTTACTGTACCGCGGTATTCACTTATCTGTTCAGCATTAAGATCGTCAATATATGCATGGCCTTCGTTAATTATCTTCACAGCCCATTCATACAACTGGTCGAAATAATCGGAGGCATAGTACAAACGATCGTCCCAGTCGAAACCCAGCCAGCGAACATCCTCCATGATGCTGTCGACATATTCGGTGTCTTCTTTTACGGGATTGGTATCGTCGAAGCGAAGGTTAGCCAATCCGTTGTATTTGTGTGCTGTTCCAAAATTCAGGCATATGCTTTTGGCATGACCGATATGAAGGTATCCATTGGGCTCCGGCGGGAAGCGGGTATGAACACGCCCCTGGTTTTTCCCACGGGAAAGCTCTTCTTCTATAATCTGGTGTATAAAATTAAGCGAGGGTTTTTCTTCAGTTGTTGTAGCTTTGTTTTCGTCGGTCATGATGATCAGGCATTTAGTCTTTTAAAAATCGAATAATCTGCAAAGGTAAAGTTTATTGGCATTGGGCGAAAGGCCTGATTCGTTAATAGTTAATGGTAAATGGTAAAAAACAGTACAGAAATAGCGTTGCAGTATTGAAACTGGCCGAATACAACTATTTTTGCACTCATATGTTTTAGTAAGGATTTAGGGCTAGAGATTTAAGAAGCTTGTTAACATAATTTTGCCATTAAATAATCAACCAAAATGGGACTGATAGAAATAGAAGGAATGGATTTTTTCGCTTACCACGGCTGTTTTAAGGAAGAGCGCGTAATTGGAACCAGGTTTACTGTTGACGCCTGGCTTTCAACCGATACTTCACTCCCCGAATCAAGCGACGAACTGAAGCACACGGTGAATTACCAGGCCGTATACGCGCTTATCAGGCAGGAGATGGAACAGCATTCACATCTGCTTGAGCATGTCGCACGTAGGATTATCGATGCCATATACAGAGACTTTACTACAGTAACTCATGTCCGGATTAAAGTTTCAAAACTTAATCCCGCCCTGGCACATGGCGGTAAGATAAAGCAGGTAAGCGTAACACTCGAACAGTAATCAGTTTCACTTTTCTTTCGCACCACTCCCCCTCCACACTAAAAACAAGCCAGATTGAGCATTATGAATAACAAGGAACGTCCTTTCGAACAAAAGAAATGCCCTCGCTGCAACCATACTTTTGTATGCAGTGCTTCATCAAAATGCTGGTGTTTTGAATATGATGTGCCCGACGAAACCATGCAAATGATACAGGATACCTGGCAGGGGTGTCTTTGCCCCGATTGCCTGAAGTCATTTTCGAAGCAAGTCTAAAAAAGTATTTGTTGATAAATTGTTAATTACTTACCTTTGCACCGTCTAAACGAAGGTTTCGTGGCCGAGTGGTTAGGCAGCGGTCTGCAAAACCGTCTACAGCGGTTCGAATCCGCTCGAAACCTCTGAAAATGCGAAAGGTTTGAAATGTAATGTTTCAAACCTTCTTTTTTTATACCAAAATCTCTGATCCATTTCGCTGAAAACCTTAACCCGACATAAAAACCCATGTAAGGTTTACTATTCCTGCAGTAGTATGATACTGTGATTTATTTCTACATAGCAGTATCAAGCAAAATAATATGTAATTTTCTACCCAATTATAATTTTGAGGCCTTTAATACTGAAAGTTGATATCCATTGAGCCATGCCATTGATTAAAAAAGTATTCCTTGTATTGTTTCTTGTTTTTTATGGCGTCTGCATTCAACATATTGAAGCTCAGAATGATACTTTATATTCCTTAAACAATAATCCGGGCTGGCTTGTGCCCTCGCCTGTTTTGAATACAAAAAGGCTGACCTTCTTTACCGGCACGGGTATAGTTGCTTACTCGGGAACACTTGTAGCCCTGAATAATTTGTGGTATGCCGGATATCCCAGGTCATCGTTTCATTTTTTTGATGATTCAGGCGAATGGCAGCAGATTGACAAAGCCGGGCACACGGTAACCCCATACCTGGAGGCTTATTATATTATGCATGTTCTACGATGGAGTGGTATAAATCATAAATCAGCTGCTGTATATGCAGGATTAACGGCTTTTATGTTGCAGAACACCATCGAGGTTTTTGATGGTTTCTCATCCGAATGGGGAGCATCGGTAAGCGATGTAGCAGCCAATTTCGCCGGTGCAGCATTAATGACAGCACAGGAACTGAGCTGGGGCGAACAAAGGATACGCCTTAAAGTGCTTCCTTATTTTCATGCCTATCCGGAAGGAGAACTGAAAAACAGAGCTAACCAATTGTACGGCACTTCGCTGCTGGTAAGGACAATGAAAGATTACAACGCTTTAAATATCTGGCTGAGTATAAACCCTGCCTCATTCAATAAAAGCCAGAAGCACTTGCGCTGGCTGAATGTTGCTGTTGGCTATGGTGCAGGGGGAATGTACGGGGGGTATAAAAACACATGGTACGATGAAGAGGGACTTTTTCATGACCGAACCGATATAAGGCGCTATCGAAAAATATTCCTGTCGCTGGATATCGATTTTGCAAAGATTAAAACCCGGTCGCGAACCCTGAAAGCATTTTTAGGAATCCTGAATATTGTCAAGTTCCCGGCACCCACCATTGAATTTAATACAAAAGGCCAGGTTTTATTTCATCCCCTGATGTAATTCCATAAATGCTGCTTTCTTCATTCTGCCTTTCTGAATGACCAGACAAGGTTTTGGCTAGCGGGTTCCGGAAATAGGAATCAGGATAAGAAATTATTCTGCTTTCTTGTATACAATGGCCACTACCGTTTTATCATCTCCACCCATATTGATAGTCATACCGTAAGGCCGGGACGGATCAACAGCAATCTGGTTAAGTCCGGCTTTACCGGTTAACTGCTCCCAAATAGTAACAGCCATATGAACACCGGTGCCGCCAGTAGGATGTCCCCAACCGATAAGTCCACCGGTGGTATTCATTGGAATTCTCCCATCGCGGGCTGTATTGCCGGCAGCAACAAAATCAGCACCTTTACCGTGAGGTGCAAAACCAAGGGCTTCAACAGCAAGAATTCCGGCAATAGTAAAGCAGTCGTGGAGTTCAATCGTGGCCAGTTGCTCAATAGTGATTTCGGCAGCACTCAGGGCCTGCCGTATTGCTTCCTGCATGGTTGTGAGAACAGTGGCCTGTGGCGGATCTTCTGTAATATCGTCAACGGCATGCCCCCACCCTACTATTTCAACAGCATCCTGATAGGCAATACCGGCACGCTTCAGGCCTTCATCGCTCAGCACAGCAATTCCTGAGGCTCCGTCGCTCACTTTTGAGCAATCGAAAACATTGAGATGATCAGTAAATGATCTTGGATTAGGTTCGGTAAGAGCCAGAGCTTCCAGATCAGCTGTTGTATTATGATGTTCCTGTGCCGTTGGACATAAGCGTGCATTTTCGATAGCATTCCGGAACCAGCGGGCAAAACCCTTCCGTGCATTCTCGCGTCCAAATTCACTGTAATAGGCCCCTGCCCTGTCGCTGAACTGTCCGGGGAAAAAGTAAGCATGACCTGCTTTGCGTTTGCTGAACCAGCCTGCTCCGGCAAGGATATCAGCCCCGTATATAGCCTTAACCGTATTCTGAACTTCCACCCCTATGCAAAGCACTGAGTCAGCCGTTCCGGCCAGTACCGATTTTATACCGGTCATCAGGGCCAGGCCTCCTGAGGCACAAGCACCCTCAACGCTGATAGACGGTTTATAACGCAACCCTTTATCAATCATAGGGACAAAAGCTCCCAGGTGAGCCTGCTTATTAAAGCGTGCCGACATAAAGTTGCCGACTGCACTTTCGTCGACATGCTCAGCACCACCTAATTGTTTTAAAACCCCCTGCCCTGCTTCTTTCAGATAATGCTCGAGACCCGGGCGTTCGGTGCGTGGATTAAACTCTTTGCGGCCTGTACCAAGGGAAATGGTATTGTATCCTGCGGCCATGTATATTTTACGCGATTGTTTTTTCATTTCAATAATGTCAGTATCCGGTTATAAATATTCATTTATGGGTCCGTAAGCATGGAAGAATCCCGTCAGTAAAACAGTATTTACATCTTTCTCGCTTTGTGCTACCTTGTCGCTGACGAGTTTCAGGGCTACCTCACGCGAGTTCCGGGCATATGCTATTGCAAGTACTGCGCCAGGTGCTGCAGATGCCTGAAGGGCTTTATATGCTGGTTTTAATACTGCATTCTTATCCGCAGCCTTCACCAGGGCTTTCCATGCCAATACTTCGGTTGGAACTGCCCCTAACCAGCCATCTGCTTTTTCCCTGAAAGATGCAATATCAGTATACGAACCTGTATTTTTATCAATTACAGCCACAGGTTTCCCTTTTTCATATTTCAGGAAACCATCCTTCTGGCTGCCATCGCTAAACTGACCGCCTTTAACCCCGCTCAGAACCAGTTCGTCAAGCAGGCTGCTGTGTAATTTTTCGGCATGCATATGCGGTTGCATTACGCGAAGTATAAACTGTACAACATCCAGCCCAACATAATCAATAAGCTGGAAAATGCCCATAGGCCGCGAAAGGAAATCGCGGGTAACCCGGTCGACACAATAGATGGCTTCGTGTAAAGGCATCATGGCTGAAAGCCGTTCTGCTTCACTGATTCCGAACAATGCATCGCGCATAAAATGACCATTGCCGATAAATCCAGCAATATCGTTGGATGGAACCACCGTTTTCCGAAGGTTTGATGCATATTGATTTGCAAATTCAACCATCTCGGCCGGATTTTCTTTAATCGTAATTAGTTCCACCAGTTTTTGAATAGCCGGGGGATTGTAAAAGTGAAATCCCAGGATCCGTCCATTCAACGAAGCGTTAGTATTCAGTCCTCCAATAGGAACGGAGGAGGTATTGGTAAAGAACCAGGGTTGCGAACTGTTATTTTCATTGATCATCCGGAAAAGCTTTTCCTTCAGAGCCTGATTTTCGCTTACCGCCTCAAACACCAGGGTTGAATCATAGGCTGCTTCTATGCGGGTGGTTGTTCGTACAATGCTCATCACATCCTGAACATACGCATCAATAATATCGCTGTTTTCGATCAATCCTGCTTTATCAGCATATGCACGGCGAAGCGTGACCACCTTTTTTTCGGCTGCCTTAACCACCTGTGAACGCAAATAACCAAGCAGCCCCAAAAGGCCTTCGTCAGAAGTATCGATAGCATTCAGTACAAAGATTTTTTCCTTATTTTCGGGTTTTAGCATCTGGTCAGCCATCTCAACGGCTGTGAGCAGCAGTATTCCACTGCCCATTTTCCCGGCAGCGCCCAGTACTGAAACTTTTTGAATTCGCTTTGTGTATTCCATTGTTGGTTTTGTGTTTTTCGATTCGGTTTAAGGGAAAGGATGCTGGTGGCGGTGTGGATGAAAGGAAAGAGTGATTTGAAAAAAAGTAAAAAGGACGAAAGAAAATGAGTGTAGCTGCTATTATCTATTAACTGATTTCAACGAAGTAAAGGCATTGAAACGGAAACAAGATGCTGCTATTACCATTGCGGTTTACGTTTTTCGAGAAACGCTTTCATGCCTTCGGTGCCTTGTTTTCCAAAAAGCTGGCTGAACGACTGGGCTTCGAGCTGGCTTCCCTGGGCTAATGATACCTGATACCCCTGGCGGGTAACAAATTTAACCAATTTAACAGCATCAGGCCCTTTTGATGCAATAACGCCTGCAATACGCAGAACTTCTTCCATCAATTGTTCGGGTTCGGTTACTTTTTGAACAAGGCCAATCCGGAGAGCATCGGCAGCTGTGAGCATTTCGCCTGTTGTGAGCATATAGAGTGCATCGCCCATTCCAATTAGCCTGGGCAAGCGCTGTGTGCCGGCATATCCCGGGATAAGGCCAAGATTGACTTCGGGTTGACCGAATTTCGCGTTGCTCGATGCAATCCTGAAATCGCATGCCAGGGCAAGTTCGAGACCTCCTCCCAGTGCAAATCCGTTAATGGCAGCAATAACCGGTACAGCCGTAGTTGAAATACTCCTGAAAGTAGCTTGTCCACGTATTGAAAACGCTTCGGCTTCGGCTGGTGTTTTGTTAACCATTTCAGCAATGTCAGCACCTGCAATAAATGCTTTACCGGCACCGGTAATAATAATAGCCGTTAATCCGGGATCAGCAGCATCATTGGCAATCAGGTGATCCATTTCATCAAAAAATGCAGTGTTAAGGGCATTCATGCTTTCAGGACGGTTAATGGTAACCAGGAGCAGACTACCGCGGCGCTCGGGTTGAAGTATTTTATATTCCATGGAAAAGGGGGTGAAAACGATATAAGTGAGTACTACTAATGAAACAGAAACAAATATAGATATATTTCAATATTAGACACAATTGCATGAAAAAAAAATCCTTTCATTCAGGATAGAGTTAACCGCTGTTGTTTAATCCATAAATCCAGTCCGCAGATAAACGTTACAATTAAAAACAACTATTAGGAAAATCTTTATGTATTTATTGATAAAGTCCTTTTACACGGGGTTTGCCTGCAATAAAGTCCTTGAGGTAAAAAGGCTCACAGTAGGCAACATCTGCAAAATTGCGGTTTTCAAATTCTGTTTCTGCCAGCATGCAGATGGCTTCGCCCGAAAGTGCCATGGCACCTAAAAAGTGATAATTCTTCTTTGCTTCAAAAAGTGAAATACACTTAGAGGCTCCATCGCCAAAATAAATAATTTCTTTATTGTCGAAGGCAGCAAAATCCTCCCCGGTAACCACGAGGGCATTTACCGCTTCAACCACCTGCAGCTTATGATCGAATAAGGCTGTAAAAACTTCCATGCGGCGGGCATCGAGCATGGGACAAAAAAGGCTGTTTTCAATGTCTCTTTTCTGTTGTTTACACAGCTGCTGAGCCTGCCAGGCCAACGCTTTCAGTGTATCGACAGCAATAAAAGGTTTGTCGAGTGCGTAACATAATCCCTTAGCCGACGATACACCAATCCTCAGCCCTGTATATGATCCGGGACCCATGCTTACTGCAATGGCATCAATCTGGCTATATGTAATCCCTGCTTCCGCAACAAGCTCAGCAATAAAGCCGGTAAGCATAGCCGAATGTTCTTTCGCCCCTTCCGATTCGCGGATAGCAATCAGTTTTCCATCCCTGCTAAGTGCAATCGAACATACGGATGTTGCTGTTTCGATACCCAGTATTATTGCCATATAAGTGGAACTATTTAGTCAGGTTATGGATTTACGAGTTGAATTTTTTGTTTCAGGCCTTGCAGCCAAATTATTATATATCGAAATGGCACTTCTGAATTCGCAAATTTACAATGTTGTGACATAAAAAAAGCCCGTTTCCGGGCCTTTCTCACAAATATAGTTAATCCGTTACTTTTTTTCGTCGGTATACAGATCCTTGGTATCAACTTTTTTCACCTTATCCCCTTCTTTCAGTTTTTTGGAAACCGCACGGTATGGGGCTGTTATAACCTCCTGGCCTTCTTTCAGTCCTTCAGTAATCTGGATATAATTATTATCCTGGATTCCTGTTTTCACCTTCACCATTTTAGCTATTCCGTTATCATACAGAAAAACATACTCCTGGGCTACTTCCACTTTCTTTTTAGTGTTATCGGAACTTTCTGCCGATTCACCTTCTTTTGTTTCGACTGCCTTTTTAGCAGCAGTCTCAGTTGAATCGGCCCTGGTGGTTACAGCCTGTATAGGAAGCGTTAAAACCTCAACCACACTGGCGGTGCGTATATCAACTGTTGCCGACATACCCGGACGGAAAGGAGAATCATTAGGCTTGTCGGCTGTAATCAGATCCTTGTACGAATCGGGAAGAATACGGATTTTTACCTCGAAATTGGTTACCTGGTCGGCACTCACACCCACTGTATTGGCCGAAGTACTGATTTCGGTAACTATTCCTTTGAACTTGCGGTTCTGGTAGGCATCCACTTCAACAAATGCTGTGTCGTTGAGAGTAACGCGAACAATATCATTTTCGTTGACGCTTACGTTTACTTCCATAGTCTGCAGGTTTGCTATCCTCAGAATTTCAGTACCGGAGCCGAATTGTGAAGCACCGGCCACGCGTTCGCCTTTTTCGAGGTTAAGCTTCGAAATGGTACCTCCAACAGGAGCATAGATCGAGGTCTTCGAAAGGTTTTCCTTCGATTCTTTTACGCCGGCTTCGGCACTCTTCACCGAAAAGGCTGCAGCCTTAACACTTTCTTCGGCTGCCTCAACTTCAGCCACGGCTACTTCGTAGTTAGCCTGGGAAGTTTCATATTCAGCATCGGAAATTGTTTTCTGTTCGTGTAATTTTTCATTACGGTCGTATGAACTTTTTGCATTGATAAACTGCGATTTCACCTGCGCAAGCCTGGCTTTCGAATTGGCCAGGTTAGCCTGTGAAGTGTTAAGAGCAGCGATGGTACGGTCGTAATTCGAAAGGTATATTTCAGGATTTATCTTAGCCAGCAACTGGCCGGATTTTATCTGGTCGCCTTCTTTAACATAAAGTTCAATAACTTCACCCGAAACATCAGGCGAAAGCTTCACTTCAAATTCAGGAGCTATTTTGCCATTAGCCGAAACTACTTCGACAATAGTACGCTTTGTTACTTTTTCGGTTGCAATTTTTGTTTCTTCAGGTTTTCCGATCAGCCCTTTTTTCTTGGCTACAACACCAGCTATAAGAACAACAACAGCTAAAGCAACAAGTATCCAGATAATTTTTTTCTTGGTAAACATTTTAAATATGGGTTTAAGTAAGGTTCGGTTTTTTTTGACTGATTAAAGAACTGATATAATTTTTATTTCCGCTTTAGCGATAAGGGTTTGCCCATATAAAAATCGAGTACAGTGCTTTTAAAAATGAATTCATACTTGGCACGAAGTTGATCGGACTCCGCTTTTTCCAGGTCTTTTTTAGAATTGTTGTAGTCTACCGAGTTTATTGCTCCGACACTGAATTTCTGATCCGCATATCTGAACGATTCGCGGGCAGCATTTACACCAGTAACGGAAGCATCATAATTATTCAGGGCTGCTTTGGCATCGGCATAGGCCTGTTGTATCGTTTTACGTAGCTGAAGTTTGCTCAACTCCAGGTTATATTTAGTGTTTTCTACATTAATTCTTGCCCGGCTGATGGCAGTGCGGGTCGACCAGCCATTAAAAATCGGTACATTCAGGTTAAGTGAAATGGAGCGGTTGAAATTATCTTTTACCTGGTCGGCAAATGGCTTGGTATTGAACATGAAGCTGGTACTGTCCAACAGTTTGTTGGCTCCCGAAAATCCGGTACCTAACGACCCCTGTAGTGCCAAGGATGGAGATTGACCGCCCTGTGCCATAACCAGTCCTATTTCCGAACTTTTTACCCTCGACTCGGCACTCTTAATAGATGGCTGAGTTTCGAGCGCAAAACCATAAATCTGGTCAGGAGAAACAGCAAGAGCTGGCTGTAATCCGAGATCAAGATCGGGCGATTCGATCTGAAAACCTTCCGGGGAAGCCAGATCCAGCATCTGAACCAATGTAAGATAAGCAATATCAAGGTTATTGCGGGCATTAACAACCTGTGAGTTATCGGCCGCCCTTTGTGCTTCGAGGGTATAAAAATCACCCTGAGCCAAAGCGCCTGCATCAACAAGTTTTTTTAACCTCTGCGACTGCAGTTCGGTAGCATTTAATTGATTCTCTGTCGTTTTTACAAGTTCTTTATAATACAGTATCTGCAAATATCCTGTCGCAATATTGAGCGAAATATCATCCATAAATTTATCGGTATCGAAGCGGGTAGCTTCCAGGTCAACTTTACGTTGCTTTACCTGATTAATTTTCTGGAAACCCTCAAAAAGCGTAACCGTCGAGCCCAGGTAAAAATTATCGGTCTGAACCCTGTCGGTTGCAAACTTATTGGTATAACGGTCCACGGTTTGTCCAAAGTTGTAACCATGACTGGCACCGCCGTTCACTGAAGGTAAAAGGCTGAGTTTATCCTGCAGAAGCAGCGCCTGCTCACTTTTAACCAGAAGCAGCTGTTGTTTTACCTGGATGTTGTTGGTTAGTGCATATTCAACACATTTTTCAAGTGTCCATACTTCCTGTGCTTTTACAGCGGATATAAGCACAAAGCATGAAATAATTAAAAGGTATTTTCTCATTGAAAACAGGTTATAAATCCTAAACGTAGTGAGTGTTATTATTATTGGATTAATTTTACAAAGTTATTGTAACAATGCTTCAAACACATGAATAAAACATATTTATTTGCGTTTTTAACAATCTTTTTGTTATTAAACACTTACAACTCCCTTTTTGCTCATTTAAGGCAAAAAAAATCTTCTGAAACAGCATTGTACAGCGATACAATAAAGGCGGTATACTATGGAATTCATTTAACAAATATTAATCTGACGAATAAAACTATTCAAGGTTACACCGAAGTCAAACTTGTTGCTGAATTAAATTCTCTTCCTATCATAAAACTTGAACTTGCCAGTCTTACTGTCGATTCGGTTTTTATTGGAAATGTTAAAACAAACGCATTTAATCATACCGGAAACCAGCTCAGTATCACGCTCGATGAACCAGCAAATAGCGGCGATACTATTCTGACAGCTGTTTATTATCACGGTCAGCCATTTATCGATCCAAGCGGATGGGGTGGATTTCATTTTTCGGGCGATTATGCTCTCAACCTGGGTGTAGGTTTTGAGGCTGTGCCTCATAACCTGGGAAAAGCCTGGTTTCCGTGTATTGATGATTTTCACGACAGGGCTTTATACGATGTGTATCTTACAGTTACAAACGATAAAAAAGCTATAAGCGGAGGTTTGCTGGTAGGTATAACTGATCATGGTGACAACACTTCCACCTGGCACTGGAAAACAACTTTAACGCTTCCCACCTATCTGATTTCGGCCACCACCGGAACGTACGAACTGGTTTCGGATACTTTTGCCGGACAGCAGGCGCAGGTTCCCATCACATATTACTGCAAACCGGGTGAAACCTCAAAAGTGCCCGGTACTTTTATACATATTAAAAATATACTGCAGGCGTACGAAAATCATTTTGGTCCTTACCCATTCGAACGCATAGGATATACCGGAACTCCCGGTGGTCTGGGAGCCATGGAACATGCATCCAATATCAGCTATCCGTTTTCGGGATGGTCGGGAAATACGGAAAACGAATGGTGGTATGCCCACGAATTGGCACATATGTGGTTTGGCGATAAAGTTACCTGCGCCTCAGCTGAGGATATGTGGCTCAACGAAGGCTGGGCCGTTTGGTGCGAATCACTGTTCCGTGAGGATATCTATGGCAAGCAGGCCTATAAGGATAATATGCGCTCGAAACTGAAAGATGTTCTGCAATCGGCCCATGTGATCGACGGCGGATATTTTGCCTTATACGGCATCCCTCAAACCCTAACTTACGGCAATACGGTGTATCAAAAAGGCGGACAGGTGACCCACACGCTGCGCGGATATTTAGGCGACAGCCTTTTCTTCGGAGGTGTTAAGGCATACCTTCAGCAATACGGGTATAACTATGCTTCGAGCTACGAGCTGCGCGATTTCCTCACGGCATGGAGCGGAACCGATATGACTCCGTTTTTTGACGCCTGGGTTTTTGCACCCGGATTTCCTCATTTTTCAATTGATTCGGCTACTACTTTTCCTTCAGCAAACGGATACGGCGTTACTGTTTATGTCCGGCAAAAGTTGAAAGGCACAACCCAGTATGCCAATACCAACCACCTCAGAATAACTTTTATGGATAACAACTGGCAGGTGATTACCGATACTCTTATTTTTTCAGGTGTTACCGGGAGTAAAACATTTCATTTGCCATTCGTTCCGGCACAGGTTATGGCTGATTTTGATGAAAAAATTTCGGATGCCACCACCGATGAGTCCAAAATTTTGAAAAGCACCGGAGAATATGACTACACTGAAACATTCAGCAAGGTAATTGTGGATCAGATTGCGGATTCGGCCATGGTGCGTATCACCCACAACTGGGTGGCTGCTGACAGCCTATTGATACCTCAGCCCGGACTTCGTATTTCCGATTCGCGCTACTGGACCGTTGAAGGAATCTTTCCAGAGAGTTTTAAATCAAAAGGAAAGTTCACATATAACCGGGCTGTCAGCCTCGACATTACGCTGATTACAAATTCGAAAGACTCCCTTGTAATGCTTTACAGGCCAGGAGCAGGCCATATGTGGCGGGGAACAGCTTTCACGCGCCAGGGAGGATGGTTTGCCGGAACCCTGACTGTGGATACCCTGCAGAAGGGCGAGTATGCCCTTGCCGTCTGGGATAGGTTGTACCTGTCGGAGAACGAAATCAACCCGGTGAAAAAAAACCTGATCCACATCTACCCCAATCCTGCCAAAGAGTATGTAAATGTTGAAATAGACGTTAGTAACAAAGCGGTTTTGTGTATTTACGATACTCTTGGTAAACAATTTGGGAGAAGAAGACTTAATCCCGGTATGAATAATTTCATTTGGGAAAAACCCGGAAATTCATCTTCCGTATATTTCTTCAGCGTTTTAGACATGCAGGATAACCTGCTCGAAAGAAAGAAA
>CAIJPI010000006.1 GCA_903822525.1 uncultured Bacteroidales bacterium
ACTGTTAATCGTCTTACAATGTGCTTCTTATTCTGAATAAAATAGTTTTCAGGAGATATTCTGACTTCCGACTTCCGACAACTTGATTTGACCCACTAAAATAACAGTAGAACCATAATTTAGAACATTTTCCTGATCAGGATTGCATATCGCTTTGAAACAATCAACAGAAGTCAGTCATCGTTACCACCTTTTTTTTACATTTGCGTTTTAAACCCTGCAGATGGAAATTTATCAGCAAATACTCAATCATTCCAATCAAGGCAAAAAACAAATTGCCGTATTGATAGATCCTGATAAATTATTGAACAGGGATGTTGAGCGTATTGCACAGGATGCAAGCAAATCGGGTGTCGACTACTTTTTTGTTGGCGGAAGCCTGCTGGTGAATAACGAGCTGGACCTTTGCATTAAAACGCTGAAAGCAAACAGCGAAATCCCGGTAATCCTTTTTCCGGGAAATACCATGCAGATGAGCTGGAGAGCCGATGCTATTCTTTTCCTTTCACTTATCAGTGGCCGAAATGCCGAAATGCTTATCGGCCGGCATGTGATTGCTGCACCCTATCTGAAACTCAGCCCGCTCGAAGTTATTTCGTGCGGCTATATGCTTGTTGAGAGCGGGAAGACTACCGCCGTTGAATATATGAGTAATACCATGCCCATTCCCTCCGATAAAATGGATATTGCCATATGTACAGCCATGGCAGGCGAAATGCTCGGATTGAAACTGATATACCTCGAAGCCGGAAGCGGCGCACAGCAGAGCATTCCTGCAAATATGATTGAGCAGGTGAAACAGAGTATCCAAATCCCGCTTATTACAGGCGGGGGACTCCGCACCCCTGAGAAAGCAAAAGAAGCCGCTGTTTCCGGCTCTGATATTGTGGTTATAGGCACTGCTTTCGAAAAAAATTCCGGACTGATCGCCGAAATGGCCGATGCCGTGCATAGTGCATCCAGGATCAGTTAAACTGAGAAATTTCCGTAAACAACCAAAATGTACAAAAAACCAACCCCTACCCTGCTGGCATTGCTCTTAATGCTTGTATCCCAATTGTTTGCACAACAAAAACAGCTTTCAATTGATGACCTTATGAACCGGAAACTCTACCCGGCATCATTATCCAACATCCAGTGGCGTAATAATAACCAGTATACCTGGACGGCAAACAACCGCATGGTACAGAATACTGTAAAGACCCTGAGCACCGACACCATACTGTCGCTCGATGAACTTAACCTTTACGTTGAAAAGAACAGTCAAAAAAAATTAAAGACCCTCCCGGCTTATAAATGGGAAGATGAAAACAGTTTCAGGTACACCAGCGATTCAAAGGTCTTCCGTTTCAACCTGGCGGGCAAAAACCTTACAATAGTAAACAGCTATGAAAAAGATGCCGAAAATGTTGATTTTGAACCTGTAACAGGCCGTGTTGCCTATACAAAAGAAAACAATTTATATGTTTCTGATAACGGAAAGGCCATTGCCGTAACCCACGATTCCGACAAAGGAATTGTGAATGGTAAAACGGTGCACCGCAACGAATTTGGTATTGACGGCGGAACATTCTGGTCGCCACAGGGAAACCTGCTGGCATTCTATCGTATGGACGAAACTATGGTTACAGAATATCCGTTGGTGAATATCGACGAACGCATTGCCAAGGTGGAATATATCCGGTATCCAATGGCCGGTATGGCAAGTCACCATGTTACTGTAGGTGTTTTTAATCCGGTTACTAACAATATTGTTTTCCTGAAAACCGGCGAACCAGCCGAACAATACCTTACCAATATTTCCTGGAGCCCCGACGAAAAGTATGTGTTCATAGCCGTTCTGAACCGCGACCAGAACCATATGTGGCTCAATAAATACGATGCACTTAGCGGGGATTTCGTAAAAACACTTTTTGAGGAAACGGATGCCGAATATGTTGAGCCGCTCAACGGCTTGTATTTCATGAAAACAAATCCTTCGCAGTTTATCTGGCAGAGCCGCCGCGACGGCTTCAATCACCTGTATCTGTACGATACTGAAGGCACGCTTATAAAACAAATCACCAAAGGGAATTGGGAGGTAACATCACTGCAGGGTTTCGACACAAAAGAGACCAGGATATTTTATACATCAACACAGGAAAACCCACTGGAGAGACATTTGTATTCCATTGAGCTAAAAACGGGCAGGACCTTTAAATACACAAGCGAGAAAGGAACACATACCACTTATGTTTCGCCTGAGGGAAAATTTTTCATCGATCGTTTAAGCTGTCTCACAGTAGGTTCACGTACAGCGCTTCTTAACGAAAAAGGAGAAACCGTTCGCCTCATTTCGGAAGATGTAAATCCGCTTAAAAATTTCAAGCTCGGCGAGACCACCCTTGTGACACTGAAAGCGGATGATGGAAGTGATTTGTATGGCAGGCTGACACTCCCGTCAGGATTCGATTCTTCAAAAAAGTATCCTGTACTGGTTTACGTGTATGGCGGCCCGCATTCGCAGCTGGTAACCGATACGTGGCTGGGCGGATCAAACCTCTATTTCAATTACCTGGCTTCAAAGGGATATATCATCTGGACGATGGATAACCGAGGAACCTCAAACCGCGGGGCCGCTTTTGAGCAGGTAATCCACCGCAGGCTGGGAGATATTGAAAATCAGGACCAGATGGTTGGCGTAGCATATATCAAATCGCTTCCGTATGTCGATGCTTCGCGCATTGGTATTGATGGATGGAGTTACGGAGGGTTTATGACATTAACTCTGAAATTACGGAACCCGGGTGTTTTTAAAGTTGCTACCTGCGGAGGTCCTGTCATCGACTGGAAGTACTATGAAATTATGTATGGCGAACGTTATATGGATACCCCTGATCAGAACCCGGATGGCTATACGAAAGCCTGTATCCTGAATTATATTGACAAGCTCGATGGCAAATTACTTGTTATACATGGGGCACAGGATAATACCGTTATATGGCAGAACAGCCTTCAGTTTATACAGACCTGCATACAGAAAGGCAAACAGGTTGACTATTTTGTATACCCTCAGCACGAGCATAATGTTGGAGGTACCGACAGGCTGCATATGTACAGGAAACTGGCCGAATATTACGGGCAGAATTTATAGGATCCGCTAAAATACATAAACGCCTGGTAAACTGTAGTTTACCAGGCGTTTATTTTTGATTAATTTTCATTTTGGAGCCACTAATGGGACTCGAACCCACGACCTGCTCATTACGAATGAGCTGCTCTACCAACTGAGCTAAAGTGGCAATAATGCCTGCCTGTAATATTTCAAGCAGGCTTGTACTTTGTCGGGATGACTGGATTCGAACCAGCGGCCTCTTCGTCCCGAACGAAGCGCGCTACCAGGCTGCGCTACATCCCGATGCAAAAGCAGATTACTAAAAAGGAACAAGCTGCTTCCGGACCGCGAAAATAAGGAAATATTGGTTCTGTAAAGCCTGCCGGTGAAATATTTTTTACTTCAAGCCTCAACTTTCCTACCTGTCGTGATACATCTTTTCGTAATATTTCAAATAGTTTCCTGAAGTAACTTCATCGAGCCACTGCTCATTGCTGAGATACCAGGCAACAGTTTTTTCGAAGCCGTCGTTAAACTGAACTTCAGGCTGCCAGCCCAGTGTTTCGAATACTTTTGTGGCATCGATAGCATAACGCAGATCGTGACCGGCACGGTCCTTTACATAGGTGATCAACTTCTCGCTTTCGCCTACGGGGCGGCCAAGTTGCAGGTCGATGATACGGCAAAGAGTTTTTACGATATCGATATTCTGTCTTTCGTTGTTGCCTCCGATGTTATAGGTTTCTCCATCGGTGCCTTTCTGATAAATCAGGTCAATGGCCTTTGCATGATCCTCAACATATAACCAGTCGCGGACATTGGTACCTTGTCCGTAAACGGGTAGAGGCTTGCTGTGGCGGATATTGTTTATAATAAGCGGAATAAGTTTCTCAGGGAACTGGTTAGGCCCGTAATTGTTTGAACAGTTTGAAATTACAACCGGAAGCCCATACGTGTGGTGATAGGCTCGCACCAGGTGATCGCTGCTGGCTTTGGAAGCCGAATACGGGCTGCGCGGATCATAGGGTGTGGTTTCGAGGAACTTGCCCTCATCGCCCAGTGAACCGTAAACTTCATCCGTCGAAACATGGTAAAAGCGTTTCCCGTCGTAATTATCTTTCCAATACAAACGGGCTGCATTCAGCAGGTTCACCGTTCCGACAATATTGGTCATTATAAATTCCTTTGGACTGGCGATGGATCTATCTACATGCGATTCAGCAGCCAGGTGAATCACACCATCGAAACGGTATGCATCGAAAGTAGCCATAATAAAATCTTCGTCAACGATGTCGCCCTTCACAAATTCGTAATTGGGAAGGGATTCAATATCGGTGAGGTTAGCCAGGTTGCCGGCATAGGTGAGCTTATCGAGGTTAACAAAAAGCGTATCAGGATATTTTTTTACAAGCAGGCGCACAAGGTGCGATCCGATGAACCCGGCTCCGCCGGTGACAAGTATTTTTTTCATGTATAAAAAAAGGGGTTAGGGTTTAGGATTTAGGGGTTAGGGATCGTTAATTCACATAATCCCTTAATTCCTGTTAACTACATTTTTTTAATTAATAAAGCCCTGATTCACAGGACACACTGTATTTCTAAATTACTTCCTTTTCACTTCGGCTGCCGGCTGAAAAGTGCTTTTTCCCAATTCCAGGCCGAAAGCATCATCTCATTGATATTTTTTTCGGCTTTCCATCCCAGTTCGGAATTGGCAAAACGGGTATCAGCCCATACCATTTCGATGTCGCCGGGGCGGCGGGGTACAATACGGTAATTCAGCTTTTCACCACTTGCCTCTTCAAATGCATTGATCATATCCAGCACTGAATAACCTATACCGGTGCCAAGGTTGAAAATTTCAAGATCAAGTTTGCATTTACCGTTCAGCATTCGTTCAACAGCAATCACATGCGCCTTCGCCAGGTCGACCACGTGAATATAATCGCGCACTGCAGTGCCGTCAGGGGTATTATAATCGTTGCCGAAAACGCTCAGGCATTCCCTTTTACCGATGGCAGTCTGCGTAATAAAAGGAACCAGGTTATTCGGAGTTCCAATAGGGAGCTCTCCGATAAGAGCCGAATCGTGTGCGCCAATCGGGTTAAAATACCTTAGAGCAATAGCCTTTAAAGTATTGGCCATAGTACTAAAACGGAGTATCTCCTCACACATCTGCTTGGTATTCCCATAAGGAGACCAGGCTTCTTTGATGGGAGCTTTTTCGGTAACAGGCAATACGTCGGGCTGCCCGTATACAGTGCAGGATGAAGAAAATACTATGCTCGTGATTTTGTTAACCTTCATTCCTTCGAGAAGGTTGATCAACGACATCAGATTGTTACGGTAATAATCAAGCGGCTTTTCCATTGATTCGCCAACGGCCTTGAAGGCTGCAAAGTGAATGACCCCGCTGATATCGGAATGGCGCTTCATAAACGCGGATGTAAGTATCTGATCGGAAAGATCAAATTTTTCGAAGGCGGGCATTATTCCGCTGATCTTTGCAATATTATCCAATACCTCAATGCTGGAGTTCGAGAGGTTATCGACAATAATAACCTCATACCCGTTTTGCTGCAATTCAACAACTGTATGCGAACCAATAAACCCTGTACCGCCTGTTACTAATATTTTTTTCTTTCCCATCGAAAAAAGAGATATTTATTTCTACTAATCAACTGAATATAATTGATTTTATACTTGTAAATTTTATACTTACTGAACGCTTTCAATACACAAAGGTACTGAAATAATATTTCCGGGACTTCTCAATTTTTAGGTTCTACTACGAATTTAATGGAATTGGTTTTAAATTGGCCCGAAGCCGGAAGACGGAAGTCCGAAGTAGGTACTAACCCGAATTTACATACTATGAATTGAAAATAAGTTGCATACTGTTAATCGTCTTACAATGTGCTTCTTATTCTGAATAAAATAGTTTTCAG
>CAIJPI010000007.1 GCA_903822525.1 uncultured Bacteroidales bacterium
CATAACCCGAAGGTCACGAGTTCAAATCTCGTCCTCGCTACCCCTCAAAATCAAGTAATTAGCACAAAATCAAGGCTTCCAGAACGGAGGCCTTTTTTTATTTCAGCATATTCAGCATATAGAAAGGGTATAATTTAGACGCGATCAAAGAAAAAGTCCTGTTTCCAGGGAATCTTAGCTTTGATCAAATTCCTCCAAAACGCTCTCAATATCAAAATAGTGCTTCTCAATTTTTATTAGTCTATTCCTTTGATTATAATATGACTAAAATGGTCAGGTTAAATAGTCGTAAAGAGGTCAATTGTGCCGGCAAATCCAGTTTTCGGAAAAATTTTAAAGCAGTTTGTCCGAAGAGGTTATCTACTGAATAATATCAGATGCTCATTTATTCCTTAATCCCTTTTAAAAGTTGTAAGAAAATATTTTTTATCAGATTATAATCTTTGAAATAATTCTGACTAAGAAAATATTGTGTAATTCCTCCTGTTTTCTCCTGCAACTCATTGTTTATAATGGTTTCAATCTGTTTTGATAATTTTCCTGAAACTGAAAGTATCTTTTTCATATCTCTGCCCATAAGGCGGGCTCCTGCCAATATTATAAAATCTTCATCCTGAAGTTCATCAAGTACATCCATGTGTTCTTCATAAAACCGTGTATCATTTATATCAAAGTAATTGGTCAATATCTCACTAATATCATCGAGGTCTTTTCTTCTTTCAGGCTTTTCGCTATATGCAATCAGTTTAAGAATTACAATACCTTCCAATGGCGAAACTTTAATAGTGATTCCTTCAAGGTCAACAGCTATTGTATATTCATTTACTTCCTTCATTCCAATTACCGAAAGTTCAGTGATCCGATCCGTGAATTTTACAGTTCCTTCTTCCTCAATTTCACCAAAGGGAAGCAAATCAATTACTGTATCAGATTGGTCGTGAATAAGGCGGTAAGGCTCTCTCACTTTTCTGAAACCTTTACTTATCAGTAGATTTTTCATTTTATCATATGATTCCATTTCAGGAAGCATAACCGCAAAATCAATATCCATTGTTCCCCGGCTTAGCTCAATACCGCTTTCGAGCAAATGATAATTCCTTGCCTGTGCCCCGATTAAGTAATATTCAATGCCCAATTCATTGCATACTAAGTCCAGAATCAGAAATGCCTCTTTGAAATAAGGCCACGAAAGTTCTCTATATGTTTTCTTTGAAGTATCTGTCATAAATCATTTTTGCTGTTTCCATACACCTGCTGTTGCCTGTATTCATTAAATCAGCATAAGCCAATAGTGGATGAACTACGGTTTCGTTAAATGTTGCCTGGCCTTTCCAGAATTTCTTATACGCTTTTATATTGCCTGTGTTTTCGGGAACAAGACGATAATTTTTTATCAGGTTATTTCTTGTTTCGTCAGTGAAAAGTGTAAAAATCTCCGGTACCAGGTAGTTGGTAATTATTTTGCCTGCCGGTTCGCCACCCCAATATGTTTCATTTGGCTTTAAGGTTATCTCTTTCCAGTTATTTTCATCGTTGCTTTTTGTGAACCTGAAATTTCCAATATGCAATGTGGGTTTCAATTTTTCCTCAAAGGCTTCCATCCATCTTTCCAATAATTGTTTTTTATTGATAATTTGGAATTGCTTTCTGCCTTTTTCAATCAGAAACCCATGCTCTTTCAGTCCGTTGATAACGTAGTTGATATTACCTAATGCAATCCCGGCTTCATTGGCTATAGTGCGTTGAGGCTGGTTTACCATGTTTTCATCGATCAGGAAAAGATAAACTGCTTTCAAGCCAGTGGCAGTAAATGCACGGTTTACTTTTATGGCTTCGGTTTTTTCTATTTTGTGTCCCTCAATCCAAACATGATTTTTATCCGTTTGTACAAAAATATTCCCTGCTGCATCTAAATAGCCGACGCCCATTTTTCGCAGTTCCTCTTTTATTTTTGGGAAAATGATATCGGCAATCAAAAGGAGGTCTTTATACCTGACAGCCAGTTGCCTGATCTGTTCCAATTGGTGAGTGCGGATTTCACGTTTAACTTCGATAGTAAACCTTTCTTCTCCATTGTTAAACAGCAAACGCACCTCTCCATCCAGGTAATCTTTAAAATTGACGTAATACCAACCTTCGATACCTGTGTGTTTCCTTAGATTTTCCAAGGCAGTGTATACTATTTTTTCTTCCATTTTGTTTGTTTGTTCATTTGTATAGCTTTGTCCACGTAACGTGAACATGCAAATATAGTGAACATTTTGACATTCACAACTATCACACCTCAATTTCTCTAGACAATATATGATTATAGTCAGGTTTAACCTGACTATTGTGATATAAAACATAATTATCAGGAAAGCTTTGACAGAAAAATGAACATTGCTCCGCATTTTTCTTATTTTATTTTTCGAAGCGGAACAGCCGTGGATGATTTAGACATGATCAAAGAAAAATATACTCAAGATGCATATTGCAATCAAGAGCTAATCCGTCTAATATGGAGTAAGGAATGGAGTAAGGTTAAAGCTCAAAAATGGATAGTGGAGTAAGGAAACTATAAAAATTATATTTTATATATCACAGATATACTGCATTATACAAAAATATAAAATTCAATATTTTGGGTTCATAACCCGAAGGTCACGAGTTCAAATCTCGTCCTCGCTACTTCATAAAAAAAACCGGCTGATGCCGGTTTTTTTATGATCTTCAATTTCAGTTTTATTCGCTAATTCCCTTGTTTCTTTCTGCCCCAACGAATCAGAACATCCTGTACGTCTTTAAAACGAATAGGTTTGGATAAGTAATCGACCATCCCCGCTTCCAGGAATCTTTCCCTGTCACCAGGCATTGCATTTGCTGTTATTGCAATGATATAGGGTCTTACGCTCTCATCATATTTTTCAATTATAGCCTGTGTGGCCTCTATGCCGTTCATAACAGGCATCTGAACATCCATCAGGATAATATCGAATGATTTGTGTTCCATGATCTCAAGCGCTTTGCGGCCGTTTTCAACGGCATCAATGGTATAACCCATTTTCCGCATCAGGGTCACAACCAGTTCCTGGTTAGTGAAATTGTCTTCGGCAAGTAAAATGCTTAACGGAAGCTTATCCGATAATTTCTTATCTACACTATGATCAGCAATATTCTTTTTACGGTTCCTGTTTTCTGACATTACGCTAAGCACAAGTTCAAAAAGATCAGTGAGCTTAACAGGTTTTGATAGCTGTGCATCAAACAGTCCTTTCGGAAGATCGTTTACCTTACCAACCGATGAAACCAGTATAAAAGGCATGTCGCCCTTAAAAGGGATTTCCCTGATGGTTTGAGCCAACTCTACACCATTTATTCCTGATGCCTGCATATCAAGTATTCCCAGGTCGAAGTAAGAATCTTCATTTTCTATGATTCGTAAAGCTTCTTTTACACTCGAAGCTGTGTATGCTTTCATGCCCCATGCTTCGAACTGTACTGTAAATATTTGCCTTGAGGTGGGATCACTGTCAACAATAAGTACCTTGCTGCCTTTGAGTTCAGGAATCTGTCCGCGAATATAGAGTTTTGTGGTAGGTGTATCTGCTATCTTCAACTTAACTGTAAAGAAGAAAGTGGCTCCTTTCCCCGGAGTGCTTTCAGCCCATATTTTACCCCCCATAAGGCCAACCAGGTGACGGGCAATAGCCAATCCTAAGCCGGTGCCCCCATAACGTCGTGAACCAAATGACTCTCCTTGTGTAAAGGCCTCAAAAATCAAAGATACTTTTTCCTTTTGTATGCCAATGCCACTGTCCTTAACCGAGAAAAGCAATTCACAGTATTCACTTGTCTGCGATTGTTTTTCAACAGAAATAAATATTTCGCCTTCATCAGTAAATTTAATTGCATTATTGATGAGGTTTCCAAGAATCTGCCTGATCCTTTTCATGTCCCCAACAAGGAATGGAGGAGCCTCGGGTTGCAGCATATAAAGCAGATCGATGCCTTTTTCGATTGCTTTCATGGCATAAGTATCCAGAGCCTCTTCAATGCATTTACGGAGTTCGAATGAACTTTCGTCAAGTATCAGCTTGTCAGCTTCAATTTTCGAAAAATCCAGAATATCATTGATGATCGACATCAGGTTGTCAGCACTGATGCGAAGTGTTTCCAGGTAATTATGCTGTTCAGGAGTTATTTTAGTGTCAAGGAGTAGACTGGTCATACCTACAATTCCGTTCATGGGAGTGCGAATCTCATGACTCATCATCGAAAGGAAGTCGGACTTTATTCGGTTAGCTTTTTCAGCCTGCTTTTTTATTTCTTCAGCTTCCAGTTCAAGTTTCTCAAAATCTTTCTGATTCAGGAGTGCAGTTTGAATCCTGGTATTTTCAGATTTGAGTTGTTCTATCTCCTGTCGAAGTGAATTAATATCATTAGGATCCAAATTCATATTGATAATTCGAGTTAATTAATCAAGCAAATATAACCATAAATTGTGGATTTAGTTTCCAATGATAAAAAATTCTCTTATGCTTGAACCAAAAATCGGGTTCCCAATAAATGCTAAAAACTGCTTCCGGTTAGGAAGCAGTTTTTTTTAACAAATTGGATTGCAATTATTTGCGACTAAAATAATGACGTACTTAGGCTTGTTTGTATTCTTTTATAATATCCTTTACTCCATCGGGTGAAACGCGTCCGTAAACTTTGTCGCCTACCATAACCACCGGGGCAAGTCCGCATGCGCCAACACAGCGCAGGCAACTGAGGGAGAATTTCCCGTCAGGGGTTGTCTGCCCGACCGGAACGTTAAGGATGCGTTTAAATTCATCAAGTACCTTTTCCGCACCGCGCACATAGCATGCAGTGCCCATGCAGATACTGATAGGGAATTCCCCTTTTGGTATCATGGTGAAGTATGAATAAAATGTAACGACCCCATACACATGAGCTACTGAACAGTTCAGGTTTTTTGCAATGATTTCCTGTATTTCAGCAGGCAGGTATCCTACCAGGCTTTGTGTTTTATGCAGCACATTGATCAGTTCGCCTTTTTCGTTGTTGAAATCTTTGCAGATAGCCTCAATCTGTTGAACCTTCTGTTCGCTTATTTTTATATTTGCCATAACTGTTTGTTTTAAATATTAACCTTATTTTACTGCCTTATTCATTTATTTCGGCTGGTTTGCTCTTATCGAAATAATGCGTGTGCAGTAAATGGTGAGATTTTTCACTCATTGGTTTGCCAAGGAAATCGGCATATAATTGCTGAATATAAGGATTTTCATGTGATTTCCGGAGGGTTTTACCTGAATCTGCCGAATAAAGAGCTTTCTGCCGGGCCATAAGTATGCTGGTGTCGCCAAGGTGAAGAGGTTGACCTCCGCCACCAATGCATCCGCCGGGACAAGCCATAATTTCGATGGCATGAAATTCGGATTTTCCATCTTTAATATCCTGCAGCAATTTGCGTGCATTCCCTAGGCCGTGTGCAATGCCGATTTTAATAGGCGTTCCGTCAAAATCAACCGTAGCATGACGTATCCAATCCATTCCGCGGAGTTGCTCGAAATCGACTTTCTCGAGGGTCTTCCCGGTAAAAATCTCATAAGCTGTGCGCGCTGCGGCTTCAATAACACCTCCTGTAGTACCAAATATAACTGCCGCTCCTGTTGATTCTCCCATTGGACGATCAAATTCCTGGTCAGGTAAAATATTGAAATCGATATTGGCTTGTTTTATGAGATGCGCCAATTCCCTGGTGGAAACAGCATAGTCAACATCGGGATTGCCATTGGTTGAGAACTCATCGCGCTGGCATTCGTATTTCTTAGCCAGGCAGGGCATAATCGAAACTACTACCAGGTTCTCACGCTTGATTCCCAGCTTCTCGGCAAAATATGTTTTTGCGATAGCACCGAACATTTGCTGAGGCGAACGTGCTGTGGACGGAATATCGTTCATTTCTGGGAACTGATGCTCGAAAAAGTTGACCCATCCCGGACAACATGAAGTAAGTATGGGGAGTTTTACAGTCTTATCCCCTTTCAAATGGCGGGTAATACGGTCGAGCAATTCGGTGCCTTCTTCCATAATGGTAAGGTCGGCAGCAAAATCGGTATCAAACACATAGTCGAATCCAAGGTTCCGCAAAGCTGTTACCATTTTACCGGTTACTAATGATCCTGCTTCCATTCCGAATTCTTCTCCAAGAGCAACTCTTACTGCAGGTGCAGTTTGTACAATGACAGTCTTCGAGGGATCAGCAAGTGCCCTTATAACCTGGTTGGTATGATCCACTTCAGTCAGCGCACCTGTTGGACAAACAGCAACACATTGTCCGCAATATGTGCAAACACTGTGATCAAGATTCATTTCAAACGCAGGTGCCACCACCGACATAAATCCGCGGTTTACAGCTGAGAGAACGCCAACGGTTTGTACATCATTACACATCATTTCGCAGCGGCGGCACATGATACATTTGTCAACGTCACGAATTATAGCAGGTGAAGTATCTTCACGGTATGTAGATTGTTCGCCCTGGTATTGGATCTGTCGTATTCCCATGTCCTGAGCCAGGGTTTGTAATTCGCAGTTACCGCTTTTAGCGCAAACAAGACAATCGGTTGGGTGATCACTCAATATGAGTTCCAGAACTGTTTTGCGGCTGTTAAGTACACGAATATTGTGCGTATTTACTTCCATGCCTTCGTGGCAATCGGTAGCACAGGCCGGAGCCAGGTTGCGGCGGCCTTTTACTTCGACAACACACATACGGCAGCCTGCCGGTTTGTTGGTAATATTAAAGTCGTGAAGATGAAGGTAGCAAAGTGTCGGGATATTAATTCCAACGGTTTTGGCAGCATCCAGAATGGTAGTCCCGGGGGCTACCTGTATCTCTTTGTTATCTATTTTTATATTAATCATTTCCATTTTCAGTTTCCTTTCATTACTTGATAAACACAGCGTTGAATTTACATTTTTCGAGACAGGCACCACATTTTATACAGGTGGACTGATCGATAATGTGCATGCCTTTGCGTTCGCCTGCAATAGCATTAACCGGGCAGTTGCGGGCACAAGCGGTGCATCCTACACAGTTTTCTTCATCAATTACATATTGAAGCAATGCTTTACATTGTCCGCTTGGACATTTTTTATCAACTATATGAGCTAAATATTCATGATAGAAATTTTCCATGGTCGAGAGTACCGGATTTGGCGAGGTCTGTCCCAATCCGCAAAGCGAAGTATCCTTAATCACGTAACTCAGATTGCGCAAAAGGTCCAGATCTTCCATAGTTCCTTTACCAGCGCATATTTTTTCGAGCATTTCATTCAACCGCTTGTTGCCGATACGGCATGGGGCACATTTCCCGCATGATTCCTCAACTGTGAAATCAAGGTAGAATTTTGCAATAGAGACCATACAGTCATCTTCATCCATTACAATCATACCACCTGAACCCATCATAGAACCGGCTGCTGTAAGCGAATCGAAGTCAATGGCGATATCGAGATGCTTTTCAGTTAAACAACCTCCTGAAGGACCTCCGGTTTGAACAGCTTTAAATTTCTTGCCATCCTTGATACCGCCTCCGATTTCGAAAATGATATCACGGAGTGTTGTGCCCATGGGAACTTCGATCAGTCCAACATTGTTTATTTTACCTGCAAGCGCAAATACTTTAGTTCCTTTCGATTTCTCACTTCCAATGGATGCGAACCAATCAGCGCCTTTATTGATTATAACCGGAACATTGGCAAATGTTTCAACATTGTTGACATTGGTTGGTTTTCCGAGGTATCCTGAAACACTTGGAAATGGTGGTTTAATAGTTGGTTCGCCTCGGAAGCCTTCCATTGAATGGATAAGAGCCGTTTCTTCACCGCACACAAATGCACCTGCGCCGTAGCGAATGTCAATTTCGAAGCTGAATTCAGTACCGAAGATGTGAGTGCCCAGCAATCCATACTCAGATGCCTGTTTCATAGCTATTTTAAGCCTTTCGACAGCCAGGGGATATTCAGCCCTGATATACACAACACCTTTTGTAGCGCCTATGCAGTATCCGCAAATAGCCATTGCTTCAATTACTGAATGAGGGTCTCCTTCAAGAATGGAACGGTCCATAAATGCGCCCGGGTCACCTTCGTCGGCATTACAAACCACGTATTTCTGATCAGCCTGGCTTTTGCTGGTAATTTCCCATTTAAGACCCGTTGGGAAACCGCCGCCACCACGTCCGCGGAGGCCACTCTTTTTCATTTCTTCGATCACCTGCGCTGGTGTCATTTCAGTCAGACATTTTGCAATGGCAGCATAGCCATCGCGGGCGATGTACTCTTCAATGTTTTCCGGATCAATAAATCCGCAGTTTCGCAGGGCTATCCGCAGTTGCTTGCGATAGAAACCCATGTGTTTCGAATCAGAGACTGCCTCTTTCGTTTCAGGATTGATATAAAGTAATCGATTTACCCGTCTTCCTTTGATTACATGCTCTGCTATAATCTCAGTTGCATCTCCAGGTTTGACCTGGGTATAGAAAGTGTTGTCGGGCAAAACTTTAATGATCGGCCCTTTTTCACAGAAACCGAAACAGCCGGTAGTAATCACCTGAACTTCGTTTTCGAGTCCTTTTTCAATAATTTCGTTTTTCAGGTTCTGAAAAAGCTGTTCGCTTTCTGAAGCCCCGCAGCTGGTTCCACCGCACACCAGCAAGTGCATTTTGTATTGTGTCATATTGAATTCCTCCGGTATAATTTACTTGCCTTCAATGTTTTCGTAGTTTACTGGAATGATACCATCGAGCAGTTCACCGTTTTTGATGTATTTTTCGATGATTTGATCTGCTTTTTTTGAATCTACAAATCCGAATACCAGAGGCTGGTGTCCGGGGCGAGTCACTTCAATAGTAGGTTCGGCATAGCAGTAACCCATGCAGCCGGTTTGTGTCACAAAAGCAGGGATGTTACGTTTGTCAAGCTCATTTATCATATAGTCCATAACTATTTTTGCTCCGGATGCTATGCCGCATGTTGCCATGGCTACTCTGATCTGTACCATGCTTTCAGGGGTTTCGCTCCGCTCACGGAGGCTCACTTTTGCCTCCACTGAGGCTTTTATGGATTTTAAATCAGCTAGTGATGTGATCTTCGTCATTTGATATTGATTTTTTACAATTAGTAATAAATTTCTATTTGCTTATTACAATGCGAGTATTTCAATTAGGTTTTCCCGTATCAGGGTTTTAATGAAGTTAATAACCTGTGGATTGCTTATTGAAAGGTCACCGAGGGTTAATTTGATTTCAATTGGGGCGTATTCAAAAGTGCCGCAAAGGACTCGTTGAAACTAACTTCTGCCTGGAGTATTTTAGCTACTTCTATTAATTCCATTCTGCTATTTGCTTACTAATAGGATTTTAAATACCTGTAAAAGAGCATGATGTGTACAAATAGGTATTTCTGGTTTCATGCGGCAAAATTAGATGTATTAATATTAATAAACAAGAGTATTGTTAATTAATTCACACTGTTATTTAAATAACAGTAAATTTATAACAAGTCTAAATAATAGGTATTTAGCGGATGTATTTGTCTTATTTATTTGTAAATAAAAGCATCAAATTACTTAGTATAAAGAATCTGAACACAGGCAGTCAAATGGTATATAAAGACACAAGCCGCCCCAAAACAGGGCGGCTTGTGTAAAAAGGTGTTTGGTTTAGTAGCGTTTACGAACTTTATAGTGGGTGTGGAGCAATTCGTGTGATTTATGACCCAGTGGATGCGTCAGGTATTCCTTATACACTTCAGCAACTTCAGGATTTTCGTGCGATTTGCGGATAGTTTTCCCCATATCTTCAGCATAAATGGCTTCAGCTCTGCGTTTCCGTATTTCGGCTGAAGTTGGAATCGGCTGTCCTCCTCCTCCTATGCAGCCACCAGGGCAACCCATGACTTCAATAAAGTGGTAGTTTGATTTGCCCGATTGAACCAGTTCCATAAGTTGTTTGGCATTCGCCAGTCCGTGGGCAACAGCAACATTCAGTTCTACGCCTTCCAGGAAATTCCATTCCGGTTTGGTGTTTTTGATTTTGATGCTTGCTTCTTTAACGCCTTCCATTCCGCGCACCGGCTGAATATTCAGATTGGTGAAAGGAACTTCGTTGCCGGTGATAATTTCATAGGCAGTTCGAAGAGCGGCTTCCATCACTCCGCCTGTAGTGCCAAAGATCACGGCAGCACCTGTTGATTCACCTAAAATACTGTCGTAGGATTCGTCCTCTAGTTTATCGAACTCAATGCCAGCCTGTTTTATCATCATGGCAAGTTCGCGGGTAGTCAATACGTAATCAACATCTTTAAAGCCTGAGTCGCGCATTTCGGAGCGGTTACATTCAAATTTTTTGGCAGTACAAGGCATTATGGAAACCACCACCATATTTTCGGCTTTGATGTTAACCTTATCAGCATAATAGGTTTTAGCAAGGGCACCGAACATTTGTTGCGGCGATTTGCAGGAGGAAAGATTATCGATCAGGTCAGGGAACATATGTTCCTGGAATTTCACCCATCCCGGTGAGCAGGATGTTAAAAGTGGAAGTTTTACCGTTTCGTCCTTGTCAACCAGAGCTCTTTTCAGCCTGGTAAGTAATTCGGTACCTTCTTCCATAATAGTAAGGTCGGCAGTGAAATCTGTATCCAGCACTTTGTTGAATCCCATTTTTCTCAAAGCCGATACCATTTTGCCGGTTACCCTGTGACCAGGTTCGAGTCCCAGGTCTTCACCAAGGGCAACGCGTGTTGCAGGAGCAGTTTCGACAACCACAAATTTGTTGGGGTCGTAAATAGCATGCCAGACATCCTCAATATAATTACGTTCGTAAAGTGCGCCGGTAGGACAACGGTTTATACATTGTCCGCAATTGGTGCACACAACATCGTTGAGTGGCTTGTTCAGGAAAGTCGAGATGATCTGATGATCTCCCTTATGCACAACGGCAAGGGCACTTACTGCCTGAAGCTCAGTGCAGGTGCGCACACAGCGCTGGCAGCGAATACATTTGCTGGCATCCCGGGTAATGGATGGTGACGAAATATCTAGGATTTTATCTTTCGCTTTTACCAGGTCGATGAAAATATGATCGCCATAGCGATATTCCGAAGCCAGCTCCTGAAGTTCGCAATGCCCGTTTTTGAAACACTTGGTGCAATCGGCATTATGTTCTGACAATAAAAGTTCAAGCACATGTTTGCGTGCAATACGAACTTTTTCGCTGTTGGTATTAACTTCCATACCTTCGGAAACCGGGGTGGCACATGATGCTGCAAGTAAACGGGCTCCTTTCACTTCCACTACACATACCCTGCAATTACCGGCAACACTCAGGTCGGGGTGGTTGCAAAGGGTTGGTATACGAAAGTTCAGGCGTTTGGCAGCATCCAGGATAGTGGTACCTTCTTCCACTTGTATGGGTGTATTATTTATTTTCAGGTTAACCATATATTTACTCATGGTGTTATTCTCCTATATTTTGGGTTTAAAAGAGCTGGATTAGTAAATGATTTCTTCGCGGAAATTATCTACGATAGAGGTGAAAGGATTGGCTACTGACTGTCCCAGACCGCATTTTGCTGCAATTTTCATTGTTGCAGTAAGTCTTTTCAGGTCATCGAGATAGGTAGGTGGCCGTTCTCCTTTTTTTACAGCTTCGATGCCTTTGAGTAACTGCTGGCAACCGATACGACAAGGGGTACACTGTCCACAGGACTCTTCGGTAAAAAATTCAAGGTAATCGTGAAGTACATTGTACATCGACCGGCTCGAATTAAATATCATCATGGAACCTCCGGTAGGGATCCCTTCGAAGCCTATGATGGTATCGTTGAATTTTTTACGGGGGACACAATGACCCGAAGCGCCTCCAACCTGAATGGCTTTTGTATCTCCGTCGCCGAAATCTTCGACGAAATCCTTTAGCGACATTCCTAATTCAAGTTCATAAATACCCGCAATAGGCGTATCGCCTGAAACGGAGAAAACCTTTGATCCCCTGGAGTCTTTGGTTCCCAGTGCTTTAAACTGCTCAGGGCCCATGCGGCAGATTTCGGAAGTATAAACCAATGTTTCAACATTGTTTATAACCGTGGGTTTTGAGTTATATCCAGCAACGGTTGGGTATGGAGGTTTGTTTCGGGGTTCACCGCGTTTACCTTCCATTGATTCGAATAATGCCGACTCCTCACCGCAAACATAAGCGCCACTACCTGAGCGGAGGTAAATCTGGAAATCTACTTTTTTGTCGTGTAGC
The DNA here is from genome assembly GCA_903822525.1 of uncultured Bacteroidales bacterium. Classification (GTDB taxonomy): domain Bacteria; phylum Bacteroidota; class Bacteroidia; order Bacteroidales; family UBA4417; genus UBA4417. The sequence goes on from CAIJPI010000007.1 coordinate 12,309, forward strand.
TGTTGATTGAAGAGATCTACTTTTTGTTGAAGGGTTTTCAACATGAAGTTATATTCACCTCTTATATATATATAACCTTCGCGGGCACCTATAACGTAAGCGCATATCGTCATTCCTGAAAATATTTTTTCAGGAACGCGATCAAGGATCTCACGGTCTTTGAATGTACCGGGCTCACCTTCGTCGGCATTACAGATTACATATTTTACATCAGATTCTTCGTTACGGGTAAATTTCCATTTAAGCCCGGTTGGGAACCCGGCACCACCACGTCCTTTAAGTCCCGAATCGATCATATCCAGGATAATACTTTCAGCAGTCTTTTTAATGGTTTTCTCAACAACCTGTATTGGGGTGCATTTGTCGTCCCATCCAAAGATTATATCTATTTTCTTTAATTGTTTCTGTTCCATGTGATTAGAGATTTCTGCCTTGTGTATTAATTGGTTTTCTTTGCGAATTCTTCAATAATTTCGATAACCTTTTCAGGTGTAATCGATGGGAATACCTCATCATTGACCAGCATTACAGGTCCTTTATGACACCATCCCAGGCAGTTAGCTGTTAACAGCGTAAATTTATTGTCGTGGGTGGTTTCACCAACTTTAATTAACAAATGATCCTCGATAGCCCTGATAATAGCTTCTTTGCCCTGCATGTGGCAAGAGATTGTTTTACAAACTCTGATTATATTCCTGCCACGGGGCTTGGTGTCGAGAAAGGTGTAAAATGAGGCCGTTCCATACACATCAGCAGCCGATAGATCCAACTCGCGAGCCACTGCAATCATTGTATCTTCCGAAAGAAATTTCTCACGGGCTACAACTCCCTGTAATACCGGCATCAAAGCATTGCGGTTTTTACCGTGCTTCTCTATCAGTTCATGAATTAGTGCTTCAGTATTTGTCATTTTATATTTTATTTATTTGTAATTAATTGATTAATATTAATATACATTGTTAATTGATTCACAATCGAGAGTGTAAAGATATATATCTTATACTTATTTACATCATATCTGTTCTATAATTTTTTGATTTTTATGTAATTTATATTCTTTCTAAAAAACGTTTCTAATGCAGTGATATTCACAGTACAATAAAAATTATTTAAATTAAAAAATGTGGAAATTTATTCAGAAAAGCTACTTTTGCAGGCTGGAGGTATGATGGCATACAGATATTTTATAAAACTGGCTTACAACGGAACAGCATACGGAGGTTGGCAAATACAACCCAATACCGTCACTGTGCAGCAATCTGTTGAAAATGCTTTGTCGGCCATAATTCATGTAGAAGGCGGAGTTACCGGATGCGGACGCACCGATGCCGGAGTTAGTGCAGGTGTTTTCTATGCTCATTTTGATCACGAGAAGCCTTTTTCGGGTGATGAACTTGAACAGGTTGTTTTCCGTTTGAACCGGTTCCTTCCTCACGATATTGTGGTGTTTGAGATAATCCCTGTAATTCCTGCAACTCATGCCCGCTTCAGTGCATTATGGCGGGAATATGAATATCTTATTATAAGGAAGAAGGACCCGTTTAATTATAATAATGCCTTCCTGGTAAATGGTGATCTTTCGGTTGACAGCATGAACGAATGCACCGAACTGATGAACGGAAGGCACGATTTTCAGAGTTTCAGCAAAGTTCATACGCAGGTAAATAATTATTTCTGCACTATCGAACATGCCCAATGGGCGGAATATGATCATTTTCTGAAATTCACTATCAGGGCTGACCGGTTTTTACGAAACATGGTAAGGGCTGTTGTAGGCTCATTGCTCGATGTTGGCCGAGGTAAAATATCAGGTGAGCAATTCCAGCAGATTATCAACAG
>CAIJPI010000008.1 GCA_903822525.1 uncultured Bacteroidales bacterium
ATAGATTTTTTTCTTCAAAGCACAGTTTGAATTACATTGTATTTTTATTTGCCTTTATCTTTCATTTTTATTTTTCTTACTTTTTGCTTGATCAAAAAGTAACAAAAAATCAAGGCTTTATAAAAATACTGGCGGTTCTAAGCCGGAGGTATCTCCTCGCAATACAAGGCATGAAAAATGGCACAAATCATTGCATTTGTCGTTGCTGTGTATTGCTACGCACATGCCATCCGCACATACCTCCGACAAGAACCGCTGGCGTATTTTTCTAAGGCCGGTCCTTACACCCTGAAAATTTACTATTGAAACCAGATCGTTGTTCCGCAATGTTGCCAGAAGGACAAATTATCTTAGAAAGGACTGACCTTATAAAGTTTTAATAGATTTTCAAGGAAGGTTTTTGTGCGCGGGGCATTAGCAAGCCATGCAGAAGTGAGCCAGGTTCCAACGTCAAATATTTGTATACCTTTTCATGGCGAACGGCTTGCGTGGCGTGGTAAAAACCTGACGTAGAAAATCATTAAAACTTTATAGAGTCTTGATTTTTTGGTCCTTTTTGATCAAGCAAAAAGGACATAAAATGAATTTATACGCTTTATTGAATTTAAGTTGTCGTGTAACCAGCACATCAAAATATTATCTTGCCTATAGGTGACCGTATATACATGAATCATCAATTATTATGTAAGTTTGCTATAATTTAAAAACGCACTTTTATGAGCGATAACAATAGCACTAAAATTTTAATGGCATTTCTGGCAGGCGCAGCAGTTGGAGCCGCCATAGGGTATTTCCTCAACTCCGATAAAAAGGACGAATTGGTGGCCGACCTTAAAGAAGGGGCAACTCACCTGAAGGATGGAATCGATGAGAGTCTGGGCAAAGCCCGGGATATTGTCGACTCATTAAAAAAAGAGGTTCCCGAACCTGAAGTTCAACCCCAAGACTAACACTATGAAAGAACAGCCGGCCGTTTTTGCAGAGCTGAAACAGCTTATTTCCGAATATTTCGATGCCAGGCTCAGTTTGTTGAAACTGGAGGCCTTAGAAAAAACAGCCAGGGTGACTGCAGCACTTTTTTCGTCGGTGGTTGTCGCTTTGCTTGCCTTTTTCCTTTTGTTTTTCCTGAGCCTGAGTGCCGGCTTTTACCTGAGCGTTGTTTTTGAAAGCAATGCTTTGGGCTTCCTGGCTGTCACAGGGTTTTACCTTATACTGTTTGCACTTGTACTTTTCAGGAAGAAGGAATTTCTTGAAAAATTTATTATCGACCGAATTATAGCCGTGCTAAGCCGGAAGGAGGATGAAGATGACCAAACCCCATAAAGCAATCAGCAACCTCGAACAACTGATCCGGGAAAAGCGGGATCTTCAGATTTTCTGCACCTACCAGGAAAAGCTGATTACCTATAAGTTTGCCGAGTTAAAGAAAAATCTTCCTGAAATTGTCAGCAACGAGATTCTTCCGTTCCCACCTGAAAAAAATACAGAGATTAATTCCCTGCTCGATGTGATGAACAGTTTTCTCCTTCATTTTTTGCCTGCCCGTTTCCGCAGCAACCGGCTGGCCGAAATTGCGCTTAAGCTGATACAGGTCATAATTATAAGAGGATTTAATAAAAAAGCAAAAAAAGAAGAGTAAAAAGCTTTTTACAACAGTGCCGGGTTCCTTGCTCCGGGATTCAGCTTTTATCCTTAATTATTATTTCCAAATCTTTTTTCAGAGCCTAACCTGTATGCTCTGAATTGCCCGTCACCAATCCCTCCGCACTCAGAACAAAGCACTACGCACAATGCACAAAGCACAAAGCACTATTCACTATTCATTATTCCCCCAACTTCCCCATTGAACAAAAAATATTAGTCCCCTCTATCTATTCTTCACATTCAGAATCCAAAATATCCACACAAATAGTTGCTAATCACTATTTTTCTACTGATATTATAATGTTTATAAAAAAAAGTTGTAAAATTTTGACCTACATGCATTTTCGTATCATTATTTTCGTAATTTTGCGCTCCATTTTAACGGATTTAAAACACAATTGTTGAAAATGATTGCAATAGTAGATATAGCCGGGCAACAGTTTAAAGTTGCAAAAGATCAGAAGTTTTATGTGAATCGTCTTAAAGGTGAAGCTGGTTCGATAGTAGAATTCAGCGAAGTATTGCTTTTGGATAACGAAGGCACTGTAACCATAGGCACACCGCTTGTTGAAGGCGCAAAGGTTTCAGCAACCATACTGGCTCACCTGCGTGGTGACAAGGTAAAAATCTTCAAGAAAAAACGCCGTAAAGGGTATCAGAAGGAAAGTGGCCATCGCCAGGACCTTACCCAGGTAAAAATTGAAGCGATTAATGTATAATTTTAAGTGTAACTCATAATATTCAAACGATATGGCTCACAAAAAAGGTGCCGGTAGTTCACAGAACGGACGCGAATCACATTCCAAGCGTCTTGGTGTGAAAATTTATGGCGGACAATTCGCTCAGGCCGGTAATATTATCATCAGGCAACGTGGCACAGTTCACAATCCAGGACTGAATGTCGGACTCGGAAAAGATCATACCATTTTTGCCCTCTGCGACGGAATGGTTCAGTTCAAGAAACGCGCAAACGACAAATCATACGTTTCGGTTCATCCTATTCAGGGCGAATAAGCGCTTTGGCAGTCATTACTGCTGTTCAACACACTTATATGAAGTCTCCTGATCGTTCAAGTCAGGAGATTTTTTATTTTTGTAGTGCGAAATAGCAGTCGTCAGGGAAACTGGAGACTGGAAAGTGGAATCTGGAACTTGGCACCAGGCACTATGCACTATTCACTATGCACAATGCACTTGGCACTTGGAACTTGGCACTTGGCACTTGGCACTTGGAACTTGGCACTTGGCACTTGGCACTTGGAACTTGGCACTTGGCACTTGGCACTTGGCACTTGGAACTTGGCACTTGGAACTTGGAACCCGGAACAAAAATCATAGAATTACATTTTTAGATTACCCCCAGAACCATTAAAAAATAAAAGCAATGCTCGAATTATCCTTTCTGCGCGAAAATGTTAAACTGGTTATTGAACGTCTCGCTATCAAGCGGGTTGATGCCCGCGAAACCATTAAAAAAATTCTTGAAGCAGACCTCAACAGGCGTGAAACCCAGAAATTGCTGGATGATAATCTGGCCGAATCGAACCAGATAGCCCGTGAAGTAGGCAATCTATTCAAAGAAGGTCGTCAGCAGGAAGCGAATGACCTTAAATCGCGTTCGGCCGAACTCAAAGTGGCTGCCCGCGATCTGACCGAGAAACTCGATATTTTACAAAAGGAGCAGCATAACCTGCTGGTCACCCTGCCAAACCTCCCCCACCCTGAAACACCCAAGGGACATCTGCCTGAACATAATGTCACCATTTATAGTGAAGGCGAAATACCTGTGCTGGGCGAGGATGCCGTTCCACATTGGGAACTGACTTCGAAATACGATATTATTGATTTTGAACTGGGCGTGAAACTTACCGGTGCCGGATTCCCTGTTTATAAGGGACAAGGTGCAAGATTGCAACGTGCGTTAATCAACTTTTTCGTAAACGAAGGCGTAGACGCTGGTTACCTCGAGATACAACCACCACTTATGGTTAACGAGGCTTCAGCATATGCTACAGGTCAGCTGCCCGATAAAGACAGCCAGATGTACCACGTTGGCCTGGATAATTTTTATATGATACCTACCGCTGAGGTACCGGTTACTAATATTTACCGGGATCTGCTCCTAAAAGAAACAGATTTCCCTATAAAAAATGTTGCCTATTCGCAGTGTTTCCGCCGCGAAGCCGGCTCTTACGGAAAAGACGTACGGGGACTTAACCGCCTGCACCAGTTCGATAAAGTTGAAATCGTTCAGATTCAACATCCCGACCATAGCTATGCAGCACTGGAAACTATGCGCGAGCATGTTGCAGGCCTTGTAAGGAAACTCGAATTGCCTTTCCGCGTGCTCAGGCTCTGTGGTGGCGATATGAGTTTTACCTCCGCTTTAACCTATGACTTCGAAGTATTCTCGGCAGCCCAGAAACGCTGGCTTGAAGTAAGTTCGGTTTCCAATTTCGAATCGTTTCAGGCTAACCGCATGAAATTGCGTTTTAAAGACAGCACAGGAAAAACCCGCCTTGCCCATACATTAAATGGCAGCGCTTTGGCATTGCCTCGCATTGTTGCCGCTCTGCTCGAAAATAATCAAACACCGGAGGGGATCAGAATACCGAAAGCATTAGTGCCGTATACGGGGTTTGAGTGGATTAAATAATTGCGGATTTCGGATTTCGGATTGCGGATTGTGGATTGTGGATTGTGGAATTAAAAGTAGCCAACAATGAAATTGAGAGTTCTCCTTCTGTTTGTATTGTCAGGCTTGCTGGTGACAATTTGCCCGGGTAAATTGAAGGCGCAGCAAACGGAGGAACAGCTTGGCATGCAATACTATAACAACAGGGAACTCGATAAAGCGCTAGCAACATTCGAAACGCTGTATAGCCACAATCCAAGCCAGTTCAATTACCTGTATTATGTGAATACGCTTTTTGAACTGAAAGAGTTTGACAAAGCCGAAAAAGTCATAAAAAAACAATTGAAAGCCAACCCGGGCGACCCCCGTTTCCAGGTGGATCTGGGATATCTGGATATTTTACAGGGCGATATTTCACGGGGCCGGAAGATATACGAAAACTGCCTCAAAGATCTGCAACCTGATAAAATGCAGATATACAACCTTACCTATGCTTTCAGTAACCGCAGGGAGACGGATTATATGGTCCGCACCTACCTGAGGGGGCGCGAGCTACTGAAGGACCCTGCAGCTTTTGCCTTTGAGCTGGCTTATACCTACGAATCACTGGGAAGCACGGAACTGATGATTGACGAATATCTCAACCTTCTTACCTCCGCACCCCAGCAGATGAACATGGTTCAGAACCGTTTGCAGGCCTG
>CAIJPI010000009.1 GCA_903822525.1 uncultured Bacteroidales bacterium
ACAGTTACGACTATACCGTTTCGCGCCTCACCAACCAATCGGGTGGCGCTCATGAAATATCAATAGCATGGCTGTTCCATAAATCATTAAGTCCAAACCGGTTCCACGAAATGCGAAACCCAAGTTTTTAACCGTATAATGCTGCAACTGGCAATTTGTAAATTTGCTGTAGTAAAATAACTTATTTTTATCCTTTTAAATTTTGTTGCCACCCATGAAGTACAAACATATCAGATATGTGGTTTTGTTAGGAGCCGTTGCCATTGTCGGCATCATTGCTATACAACTGTATTTCATGAAAAGGGAATGGAGTAACAAGGAAAAGCAGTTTGCACAAACAGTTACCATCTGCCTCCGGAATGTGGCTTCCAAAATTTATAAAATTAACCAATCCATGCCCTCCACGCCGAATCCGGTAAGGCAGTTGTCGTCAAACTATTTCGTAGTGGATATGAACAGCGAACTCGATGCCAATATACTCGAACACTACCTGAAGACGGAATTTGAAAGGTATAACATTCAGACTGACTTTGAGTATGGCATTTACAATTGCGAAAACAACAGGATGGAATATGGTAATTACGTGTTTCATACCGGGAAAGTTAAAGAGGATGCTGTAACAGTAAACCTGCCTAAATACAGCGGGTACAACTATTATTTCGGTGTAAATTTCCCATTGCTCAATAACACCATTGCCGGGGATATGGCTATCTTGTTTTTCCTGGTTGGGATTCTGGCCGTGTCAGTGATTTTTTTCGCATACTCTATTTTTGTAATCCTGAATCAAAAGCGACTTTCGGAATTGCAGCGCGATTTTATCAATACTATGACACATGAATTTAAAACACCTATTGCAAGCATCAATATTGCCGCTGATGTGATTTCAAATCCTGAATCTATAAAGGAGCCCTCCCGTATTTTAACATATGGCTCGGTAATTAAACAGGAAGTAAGCAGGCTCAACGACCAGGTTGACAAAGTGCTTCAGATAGCCCGTATCGAAAAAAGCGGTTTTCATCTCCGGATGGAAAAGATAGATCTGAATGCCGTTATCCGACAGGTAGTCGAGAATTGCGAGGCTAATCATTCCGATACCATATTGATAAGTACCAGCCTTGCTGAAGATGTAGGGCAGGTTGACGGTGATCGTATGCACCTTACTAATGTTATTTACAACCTTATTGATAATGCAGTTAAATATGCCGGTGCTTCACCCGAGATAGTCATTAAAACCTTTAAACAGGCCAATAAGATAATCATCACGGTAAGTGACAATGGTCCAGGTATTGGGCGAATACATCAGAAAAGGGTTTTTCAGAAGTTTTATCGTATACCTACTGCTAATGTTCACGATGTGAAAGGTTTCGGACTCGGACTCTTTTATGTAAAAAGTATCTGCGAAGCGCTGCATTGGAAAATTAGCATCGATCCTTCACCGCTTAAGGGAACAACATTTATTTTAGAAATAAACTCAAAAGGTTCGTATAGGAAAATCGGGATAACAGCCTGAATAGCAACAGGCATTTGTCTTCGGATCTGCACATTCCTGATTCGAGACTACAGGTTCTTCTAAAGTATAAAATAACAAACAGAAAAAAAATTTCATGAAGCAAGCAAGGATTTTATATGTTGAAGATGACCTGACACTTTCATTCGTTACCCGCGATAATTTAGAAAGAGCAGGCTATATTATCGACTCCTGTGATGATGGTATTGCCGCTTACGAAAAAATAGCCAATGGCAAGTATGATCTTTTTATTCTGGATGTGATGCTTCCGAAAATTGACGGGTATACCCTGGCCCGGAAAATAAGGGAAAAGGATGAAGCGGTACCTATCCTCTTTCTATCGGCAAAATCAACCCCTGATGATAAAATTTATGGACTTCAGCTAGGCGCTGACGATTATATAACCAAGCCTTTCAGCATAGAGGAATTGATTCTGAAAATTGAAATATTCCTGAAACGCAGCACTATTGATCCATCGCGGATGCAGAAGGAATCCGTTTTCAAAATCGGCAATTTTTCTTTTTCCCATACAGGCCTGCAACTTACCAGCGGGAGCGAAAACCATTCACTTACCCACCGTGAAGCTGAACTGCTTGCATACCTTTGTCTGAATGCAGGAAGTATTCTCAAAAGAGATGATATTCTGAATAAAGTTTGGGGGAACGATCACTTTTTTTCGAGCCGCAGCCTCGATGTCTTTATTTCGCGTTTGCGAAAATTACTTAAATCGGATCCTGCTGTTAAAATTGAAAATATTCATAATATAGGATACCGGCTGATGATAAGCAGGTGATCATTCATCCTGTTTTTTGCTGCATTATATTCAAATGGCATAGCTTAGACTTTTCATAGCCCGCTTTCAGTGGGTAAAATTCAAGTTCTGATTCTGAGTTTGTTCGGGTGAGAAATTCGGTTCACCTATAGATTTTTATTTCTTTCAATGCAAAACTTCCAAAAGCAAGTGTTTGAGTTCGGAACGAAGCAAGATGCACATAATTTATTGTAACCTTATCTATCGCAACTTTCCCTGCCAGGTGTCTCTTTTCTCCATTTCCTTCTCAATCATGATCTGCACCTGGTCGGAGCGTAAGCTGCCCCATGTGGGTCCGGCCTGGAATCGGGGAGGGGCTTCACCTGTAAAGCGCTCAATCACAAATTCCGGGTTCAGCCGTTCGGTAAAACGCACTATAAAGTCAATATAATTATCAAGAGTAAATAAATTGAATGAAGCCGGGTCCCGCAGGTATTCGTCGGCCATCCTGGTATCCTTTATAATCTGCAACTGGTGAAATTTTATAGTGTCGAGTGGCAGTTCCGAAACAATCCCGGCTTCGGTAAGCATGTCGGCTTCCGTTTCACCTTTCAGCCCAAAAATAAGATGGGCGCCGGTATGTATGCCATATTCGGCTGTTTTACGGATAGCTGATTCTGATTCCTCAAAGGTATGCCCCCGGTTAATGTCCTGAAGGGTCCGGTTGTAGCATGATTCAATTCCATATTCAATGATCACATAATGCGTTTCGGCTAGTCTGGCGAAATATTCCAGCTTTTGCTCATCAATGCAATCCGGCCGGGTTCCTATTACCAGCCCGCTTATACCCGGAAATGAAAGGGCTTCGTCATAAAGCGATTTTAAATATTCGAGCGATCCATAAGTATTGGAATATGCCTGAAAATATGCAAGGTAGTTCCCGGCTCTGCGGTATCTTACTTTATGAAAATCAATACCTTCGGTAATCTGCTGGGTAATGCTTTTGTGCGGCTGGCAATAGGAAGGGTTGAATGCATCGTTGTTGCAGTAGGTGCAGCCACCAATTCCTTTTAACCCATCGCGGTTGGGGCAGGTGAAGCCGGCATCGAGGGTTACTTTCTGTACCCGGGTGCCAAACTCCCGCCTGAAATATTCGGAATATGAGTTATAGCGGCGACTATGTCCCCATGGATAATTGTTAATTGCCATATTGCAAAAGTCGGCTATTTTTTAAAATAATAAGGTCTGATACTTTTTGTAATGCCGATATTTCAGGAGAAGTCAAAAAAATAGCTGTTGATATATGGGTGGTATTTCATCTGTAAGTCATGAATGAATTAGATAAAAAAAAGGCTGCACCAGTTGATGCAGCCTCTCAGGTTTGGTGTGAATGTATTTATTGGGTTACTTTTTCGAGCCGCTTGATAATGCTGAAGATAAACGCAGCTGAAAGCAGGCAGCACACAATAAAAATAAGCCATAATTGTGAAAGATCGAGTTTGCCCCAGAAGAAACTACCTACAACAAGTAATTTGTTACCAACAGCTGTGGCCAGCAGCCAGCCGCCTTGCATAAGACCCTGGAAGCGTGGAGGAGCAACTTTCGAAACAAATGATAGGCCCATCGGGCTCAGGAAAAGCTCAGCAATAGTCAGGATCAGGTACGAACTCATCAGCCAGTATGGCATTACCCGCGATGAATCAGGGACAGGATTGAATTTGGTTACCCCGCTTGCATCAACAAATTTCAAATCGTGAGGCGAAACCAGGTTAAGCGATGCGATCAGGATAATTCCAAAACCAACAGCAGCTATGATCATTCCAATACCTATCTTCTTAGGTGTCGATGGTTCAAGTCCGCGTTTATTCAGCCAGGCAAATAAGGCCATAACCAAAAATGTAAGCGAAACGATGAACAATGGGTTAAACGACTGGAAGATTTCAGGTGAAATTGCATTTTCGGCACCGGCCTGGCTATAGAAATAATATGCTAAGCCACCGCCTACTAATAATAATGCTCCGCCGAAAATTCTGAGATTAAGGCTGCGTTTTGTTCCTAAAACCAGGATAAGTCCTGCAATAAATGCGATGACTGAGAGTATATTTTCGAGAGTAAAAAACATGAAAGTAAATGGTCCAACATTTTTCACGGTATAATCACGTGCAAAAAAGGTCAGCGTTAAGCCATTCTGATGAAACGACATCCAGAAAAATATTACTACCAGGAATACCATCAGCAGTGCCATGATTCTGGGCCGTTCTTCTTTAGTCGAAATCTGAAGGATCCAGGCTACAAAACCTGCGAAAAGACCAAACGCAAAGGCTATATCTCTGTTATGCGAAGCAAAATAGATCGCAGCTCCGACAGCCATCGCAATTAGCAGCGATATAAAGCCTGTCGCAGGTCCTTTTTGCATTTTTGCTTCCGTACTGCTTTGAGCGGTCTTTTCCTTGTTAGGTAATAACCTGCCATAAAGAAGGTAAACAACCAGCGAGATAACCATGGCTATGGCTGCGATACCAAAAGCATAATTGTATCCGCGGGCGAAAACATCAAGGTAGCTGTGTGCGAAACCGGTAAGGTCGGTCACAGGTCCGTTTATACTAACCTTGTTAGCAAGAGTCTGCAGTTTACCCGGATCTTCGAGCGTTCCGTTTATATATTGATGACAAACAGCGGGTAAGCTTCCGTCGTGAAGGAACCCATTCGATTTTAGCCACCAGTTACGTATGCCGGTAGCTGCAAAAGGAGCAAAAAAGGCTCCTACATTTATCCCCATGTAAAAAACCATGAATGCGGAATCGCGAAATTTAGCATATTTCGGATCGTCATACATCTGGCCGACAACAGCCTGAAGATTGCCTTTGAATAGTCCGTTACCAAGCGCAATTGTTAATAACCCAACAATGGTAATAACAAGTGGAAGTCCCGGCATAGCAAGTAAGGCATAGCCTGCAAACATAATTATCTGGCCGAAAAGTATCACTGTTTTGTACTTCTTTGTATAGTCAGCCAACAATCCCCCGACCAATGCCAGGGCATAAATTCCAAAATAGAACCAGCTATAGATCTCTCCGGCAGCTTCTTCGTCAAGACCATACCTGGCCTGCAAGAATAGCACAAGAATAGCCATCATGGTGTAGAATCCGAAGCGTTCGCCCATATTGGTAAAAAACGCAACAATTAATCCCCGTGGGTGTTGTTTAAACATAACAGTAAGTTTAAGTTTATTTTAGGTTTAAATATTTCAGGAAAAGCAAAAATAAACTATTTTCTTATTTGGAATTGGGTATAAAAACGCTGAATATAAAAAGTTATGAGCTGTTATTAGGTCCTGAATCAGAAAGAAAAATGGAGTACAGCCTTAATATCTGTTTTTTTATTACCGTCTATTTCGTCCAACCCGCTGCTGATGCTATTTCTGTCGGAGTACCAGGTCTGCGATAGCCGTAACATCACTGAAATATTTTTATTCAGTTTCGAATTGAGTAGGAAATAAACCCGGCTTCCTTTACCCGAAAATGCCGGTACTGAGAATGAGTATGGGACATCCTGTTCAAAGGCATAAAGTCGGGTGTCGTACGAATCGGTATCAAAAAGCAGGTATCGGAAGCTGATCGACCAGTCCTTTTCTGTTGGCTTCACCTGGAATCCCTGGTATATAAGATATCCTGACTCCTTGTTTTTTAAAGGGGCTTCCCGCACGGATAGTTCAACACGGCTTTGTGATTTAAGCCATGGTAATGCCTGGTAGTTAAACTGAAATCTGTAATAATCCCGTTCGGATACACCGATCAGGTTCATTTTTTCGTCTTCTGGTAAATAGTTTAAGGGATTAATAAGGCGTCGGTAGCCAAAAACAATATCTCCGTTTCGTGAAACATTATATGCCAGCTGGAATGAATACTCCTGCCCATCCGAAGGTGCGTCAACTCTGTAATGCAGCCATTCGTAGCGGAAAATATCGGCATATGCACTCAGGGTTATTTTAGTGAAAGGTGTGGCTACCATGCCCATATACAATCCTCTCTCGTTGGTGCTGTTGCTACTTTCGCCAAAAGCAGCGTTGAAATTGTTAAGATAATTTTTTTGGTAGTTACGGCAAACCATGGCAAAAGCAAGTTTGGGGTCGGGGCTGAAAGAAAGACCTTGTAAAAAAGCAAAACCCGCATCAATCTGTTTCGATGCTTCTCCGTAAAGGGTGAGTGTTTTGTAATTATAGCTGTAATCAATTCCTGCATAGCTATTTGAATTGAGAACGGGTTGAAATTTCTTGTACAGCGCATCCTGCGTTTCAAAAGCCATGTCGTACTCTACATGAAAAACTGTGATTCCGGCCCTGAGCCGCTGTCCGTTATAAGCTATATGCCCGCCTCCGGCAATTTCATGAACGGCACCTTTGTCCGACAATTCACCAGGTGTGCGGTGATATCCTGTTTGTTGAAGGGATGAAACCATTTCCGGCATCGATAGTAAAGTGTCAGAATGTATTATGTTTGCATCGGCCCGGCGATTACTGTAAAATAGCGTCAGGTCAAACTTGCCCAGTGCAACAGTTGCGGCTGCACCTCTTAAAAATGCATATTCATTTGATGATGCATGCGGACGCAACGCCGGTGCCCGTTTTCGCATAACCACCGATCCTGCAGCCTTGCCTACCGAAAACCCCGACCACATGGTCAGTCCCTGCCCGAATTGTACGTGGTAATCGCCTATGGCCAACTGTTTAACAGATCCTATATTTTTCAAAAAAAAGTGAGCCGAATAAAAATCAAAACCTTTGTGCAGGGTATCTGATTTTGGCAAAAAGGGTTCACCGGCATCCTTGTCGCCGACCAGCCCGATTTTAATATAATCCTTATACGAATACTGAATCCTGACAAACAAGCTGTTCGGATCAGCAAGATAATAGTCACTCGGGTTCATCCGGCGGATGGAATCAGCAACAGGCAAATACCCTTTCTGCTCCTGCAAAACACGCTGAAAACGGAGCATGACATCGGTTCCTCCATATTTCAGGGCCCGTTTAAGAGAGAATTTTTCGACAATGTAAGGCGACAATGAAATATAAGGCAGTATCTGGGTCACAACTTTTTCATTAAAACCGTCAATAACCTGCAGTTCATAAATGGAAGCCAGTAAGCCAAACTGGTTCACATACTCGAGCAAATTGCTTATTTGTAATTCGTTAAGAAAGAACAGGCGGCGCAGTTCGTTTTCGTCCCCTGAATTTAAGTTTACAGGGCGTTGGCGCAATAAATTCATTTCTTCAACCCAGTCGCTGTAATCGGTCTCAATTTCAGTGCGCTCAGCCAGGTTCTCAATCTGCTGCTCCATTTCTTCTGTTCCGCTATACTTTATGGTGTCAGCTTGCTGGGCAATTGTGCCGCTTATGCAAAACAGCATAAAAATGAAAATGAGTCTGGTGTTGCGGTCGAACATGGTTAGCCAGAATTAAACGGTAATTAAAACGAATACTGCATGGAAACCTGAGGCGAATAGCCTAGTTGTGGATGAAAGGATGCTGAAAGGTCGAAGGACAGGTTTTTCATTTCCAGGCCAACCCCAAAAGTATAGCGTGCCGGATTTGTACTTACCCCGATACGGGCATAGGCTGAACGACTCAGTTTATACTCAGCCCCCGACCTGAATTCCATTGGGAACTCACTATTTTTATTCGCTTCAGCAGTGAGCAGCAACCTGTCAGAGAAAGTAAATCCGAATCCTGCATTTAGTATAGTTGGTATCCTTTCGTTATTGTATTCCGATATCTGAACATGTACAGGGTTAAACGTGTGAACTCCGAAAGTTAGCTGTTCAGTTATTTTAATCATAATACCGGCATCAAACGTTATATTGCTGCGCTTGCCGTAATCTTCGCCAAGCGAGGTCGCGATATAATCAAGCTGAATTCCTGCCGAAAAGCGGTTACCGAATTTCCTGGCATAGGCAAACCCTGCCTTGAGTGTATGATAATTTGCATCGCCCGAATATCCTAGGGTAGTTCCCAGCATGCCATACTTTGATTTTACCATAATGGCTGCCGTTTGTGAGCCCATCTCCTGTATCATAAACCTGTTTTCAACATAAATTCCCGCTGCTGACTGGTTATAAAAGGCCATACCAGCCTGGTTATTGTTTATACTCCAGAAATCGCTTACGGCTGCTGACGAAAGACCCATTCCCGATATGCGGCCACCTATGGGTACCCATTCGCCTGAGGCAATACTGTATTTAACAATTCCTAATACTATAAATAGAATAATACATGATTTCATACCAGCAAGGTTTTAAAATAAGAGATAGAAACCGGATGACGAAAAAATTATAATCTAAAAACGAGCCTTTAAAACAGAATAAGTACTGCTAATTTAAGGATAATTCAGGCGAATTGTTCCAAATAGTGTTAATTTTGTGCAAATACATCATTTTTTTAAGCTAATTCATATGGACGCACCTTTGGTTCTGGACTTTCTTGCCCAGCTAAAATTAAATAATAACCGCGATTGGTTCCTGGAAAACAAAAAATGGTACGAGGCTTCACGCCAGGAAATGGAGCGCTTTGTAACCGGAATGATAACCGCTATTTCAGCCATCGACCCTTCCGTACAAACACCTTCCATGAAAGATTGCATGTTCCGTATTTTCAGGGATGTGAGGTTTGGTGCCGATAAATCACCCTACAAAACCAATTTTGGAGCTTTTATAGCCCGTGGTGGCCGAAAAAGTAGTTTCCCCGGATATTATTTTCATTTCGAACCAGGCGAAAGCATGCTGGCAGGTGGGGTGTATATGCCTCAGCCCGAAACACTCAAATTACTCCGGAGTGAAGTGTATTACCATAGCCCGGAACTAAAAAGTATTCTCGAAACCCCGTCATTTAAAAAACACTTTTCCGGATTAGGCGATTTTGATAAAATGAAAAAAGCTCCGAAGGATTTTCCTGCTGATTTTCCTGATATCGATTTACTTAAATACCGATCGTATATTGTTTCACAGAATATCCCTGATAACGTTGTTACTACCGGCAAGTACCAGAATCAGATTATGGCAATGTTGCAGG
>CAIJPI010000010.1 GCA_903822525.1 uncultured Bacteroidales bacterium
AAGAGAGCATCCCGCCCTGTTTGCACATTGGCGATATGGCTACAAAGAGTGATTGGAATAACAAGAGCCGTATGAGTCGAGAGATTCACGTACGGTTCTGTGAGAGGCTTGGGCTGAAATGCCTTTGCCTACTTGACCGGTCTCATAAGCGAAGCGATTAACAAAGTGGTCTCTTGAGCGCAGCTCAAAAACCTGTATTTGTTATAGCGTTTGTTTATTTGATTGCGTCGGACTTGCATTTTCTTCCGTAGCGGGGGAATTCAGTTACCGAAGGAAATACAGTAACATTTACTGGTAAAGTAAGTGTTAACAAGGATTCCGGTGCCGGGTACTTTTATAATGTGATTTTAGAAGAAGCTAAGTTGTCGGACCTGAAGGCAGGAAACTAGTTTCACGGCTGGTATTCGCCATAAACGAGATCCCATATTGTTTCACCTGATTTGATTTTATCCGGGTATCCTGCTGAATTGTAATAACTGTATTCATACGGACCCGATCTCAGCCACCACGTATTGTAGAGTGGGCCGCTAATGCAATTATTCCGCGATTCCATAGTCGAGGGCCAAAGTGAAGTTATGAACCGGAAAGCAGCCGGGTAGGGGATTGAATTCATAAAGTTTATTCCGGAATCATATTCGTACAAGCTGACATAAGTATTATAAGCGCCGGTTTCAATGTCCCTTGATTTAACTTTCTTTTTTGTCAGATTTCCTTCAGTACTCCAGGTGTACCATGTTGAATCACCCATTGCACCATACATCATAGTAATTATTCTGCCTTTTTCGTCGCATGTGTAGAAATACTGACTGTATATCTGTTTATTTCTGTGAACCTGCTGGCTGATGTTCCCCGCCTGGTCGTAGGAGAATACAATAGTGTCATTTCTCTTTACATGATCATTGTTAGTATATGAAACCACTAAATAATCCAGTTTGTCGCCGGAATAATAGAAGGTTTTTTTGCTATAACGATTATAATCATTTTCATATGTGAGTAACCTGCCATCAGTACTATAATTGAAAATTTCGATGAAATTCATATCGGCTTCCAGGTGCTTTATATCGCGTAACCTGTTCAATTCATCGTAATTATATACTGCAACAATGTTGCTGCCTTCCCAGGTATTCTTTGTCACATTCAGAAGGCGAAATTTAGTCGTTTCAGACTCTTTTTTGCATGAATAATTTAAGAGAATCATGCTGCAAACGATAACATAAATCAGGATTGGCTTCATAATATCATTGCATTAACGGATTAATATAATCAGCATACTAAACTCTGGAATATATAAGACACTTGAAAACGTTTTTACCCCTACAGCGAGTTTATTGTTCTGAATAAGCCATTGAGTGCGGTTTCATAAAATGTGCCCTAACTACTATCAACCATCAAATATATACCACTTTTGAATAAATTATAACCTTCCAGTAAAAATATTTACCCGCTTTGTACATCCAACTATCCTTACATATTACTGCTAACTGCTGGCAGCCTTCTATACCTGTTTTGTCCCTGCCTTTTGATATGTAAAGCTCTGTAAGGGTTGTGTAACGGCTACGTTTGTTAGGAGCCGTATTTTTATTAAAATCAATCACTTATCCAAATCCTGGTTTCATGAAAGTCAAGTAAAAATTATACGGGTTTTATGATTGGCTTAAACTTTCTTTGTCTGCCAGCCTGTTTTCTCTGTAAATGAAAATATAAAAATGAACCGAGAAACGGGAAACCAAAGATTAGAAATAGCCAGGCAATTTTCATACTGACTACAATCTGTTTTGATTTCAAAATGTCTAGCATTGTCCAAATGGAAAGTCCAATAGAAAGTAGAATTGGAATAATTACAATTTTTGTCCCCAAAATAATAGTATTTGATTTGTTTAGTTCGGTATAGTCTTGTTTTTCAGTGTTTTGTCTTGTCTGTTAATATTGCTGCTAAAATTCCAGGCAATGCCAATTCTAGTTCTCAGATTACCACCATTAATCTCCCGGTTAACATATGGAGATAATTCAAACACGATTTGAAGATTATTGAGTTTTTCGAATGGCTTTGCTCTCATACCGAAATCAATGAAGTATCCGTTTGTAATAGGCAGGTTAGCGAATGAATTTACTGGATTAATACTGATACCTATTCCAGCATAGTAGTTTGCCTTTTCCAACCTTTTTACATTGAATTTGGGTGAAAATTCCATATTGAGATTAGAGATAAAATTATTTGTTTCCATCTTGAAATCTGCAAATAACCGTTTATCTGTATTGGTGGATACAGATAGAATAGATTGAAAAGGGAAATAATTAATCGCTACCTGAGCAAAAAGTTGTTTTTGTGTTAGTAAAAAAACGAGAATGACCAATACTCTTTTCATAAAGTTTTAATTAATTTGCAATAACAAGGCTTAGGTAAATAGTTGTCATCATACAATAAGGGATAATCCTCTCTATTGTAAAAATCCCGTATCCAACTATTTTTGTCACTTATACCCCAAAATGTTATTCCATGTTGAAATTGTTTTGGAATCTGATTGTAATTCAAAACAAGACTTCCAAGTAAATTTGCTTGTTCATTAAAAAGTTCCTCACTCGGAACAAAATCTTTCCCCAACGGATTAACTGAAATGTCTAATTCTGAGACGTGTATTTTATAATTCTGAGTTGCGATTTTTTGGAACGTATTAGCTATTTGAGTTGGTTCTGGATAATATGTACTGATGTGCATTTGAATACCAATACCATCTATTCTCACCCCTCTATTCCTGAGATTATTTAGAAAGGATAAAACACTGTTAAGTTTAGTTGTGTTTGATTCAAGATTGAAATCATTATAAAATAATAACGCGCTTGGGTCTGCTTCTCTTGCGAATAGAAAAGCTTTTTCTATATACCCATCCCCAATTTTTTGTTTCCAAATGCTATTTCTTAATGTCCCATCTTCATTAAAAGCCTCATTGACTATGTCCCAGGCAGTCACTTTGTTTTTAAAATGCGTCATTACTGTTTGAATATGTACTTTCATCAATAGTTCCCAATCAAAAGGGCTACCTTGATAATCCAATATCCATTGTGGTAATTGTTGATGCCATATCAGAGTGTGTCCGTGTAATCTTTTGTTGTTATTTTGACAAAAAGATGCCAATCTATCAGCCTCCGTCCAATTGAAAAGTAATGGCTCAGGATGTATGTATTGGGCTTTAAAAATGTTTTCAGGTGTAATACTATTAAACTGCTTAATGGCTATGGATTTATATACTGGGTCAGATTCTAATGCATTAAAATCAATAGCTGTCCCAATTGGATAGCTCGAAAAGGTAAATAATCCAATATTATCATCGCATTTAGAAATTTCTTCCTTTTTGCATCCCAGAAAAAAAGTCAACAAGATTAATAAACTGATTATTTTCATTTTTCTACCATTGGCTATAGCGTTCGTTATCGGCTGTTCTTCAGTCAGTTGTCATGGAATAAATTTTTCAAATGTATTTCCGTTGAACTTAAATGTCCCGTTTTCGGGTGTTCCAAGCCACAAGTCACCTTTATTGTCCTTATACATTGAAACCAAATTAATGTTTTTTGATTCGTCTTTAACGGAATAATTTGTAATGTTTTTACCGTCAAATTTATATACTCCCTTGTCCCAAGTTGTTAGCCATATATTTCCATTCTTGTCTTCTACAATGTATGAATAGTAAACGTATTCGTCTCCGTCAAATATTTTTGCGTTTCCAATTCCGTTTGCTTTTTGATATTGAAGTCTGTCACTTTTTGCTGTTTTGTCAAAGTCGAAAATATAACGATGCCAAGTGTTACAGAACCAAAAACTACCTTCCTTGTCCTCGAAAATGGAACGAATACCAAAAGTGCCTCCGGATGGAGCTATTGTTAAATCGTATTCATACATCCATTTTACAGATTGCCCGTCAAAGCGACAAGCACCGAAAACAGAAGTGCCAAACCACATTGCACCTTTTCGGTCTTTATAGATGCAATAAACTTCGTACGGACTAAAAAACGGATTTATCCCTTTTGCATAAATTTCTTCGTGTAGGTAGTGTTTTGGAAATTCTAATTGAAAAAGAGTTTTTCCGTCAAAGCGATAAGGTCCATTTTCGCCTCTTTTGCCCAATATACTAAACCACAAATCATTTGGTTCTAATTTCCAGTCTTTACTTTTTTCAGGCTGTAAAGTAGTGAATTGTTTTCCGTCAAATTTGTTGATACCGCTTAGCGTTGAGAAAAATATATTACCAAATTTATCTTCTTGAATTTGCCTTATACTGTCATTACAAAGTCCGTTTTTGGTAGTGAAATTAACAATGGTTTTACCATTATAACGGAACACGCCTTCGCCATTACTCCCAAACCAATAGTTGTTCTTTTTGTCTTGAAAGACACACCATAAATGGTCGCCAAGTTTTTCTGCGGTGTCGCCTTGTGTAATATGTTCGCTTAAAACGTC
The DNA here is from genome assembly GCA_903822525.1 of uncultured Bacteroidales bacterium. Lineage (GTDB taxonomy): Bacteria > Bacteroidota > Bacteroidia > Bacteroidales > UBA4417 > UBA4417. The sequence continues at coordinate 4,454 of CAIJPI010000010.1, forward strand.
AGCATTTGATGCGATATTTTTTGTCTGTCCGTTGCAGGATGTCAATATGGTCAGTATGCTTAAAAATAATAGCGCTTTTATCTTCATTGTCTGTCTGTTTATTGTTTGCACGATCGCAGAATAGCCGATAACGTTCCCTGCCTTGGCGCCGGGGATTTGTGCTGTGGGCATAATGCATCGGCAAAGCCCAGGCAACTTAGGCAGTGTTAGCAGCAGCCGTATTATAATCTAATTTTTAATCCTACTCCATCTATTGTAAATCCAAATTGGTATTTTAGATTATACTTACCTAATTGAATTGTACTCAAATTATAGATATTAACAGCCTTTTCGGCATTCGACGCCGCAAACCCCGCAAATGGTAAAGAAGCTATTACTAATCCAATTCCAATTTTTGCTTGTATCCAATTTGGTGTTCCGTTTTCTATTTTCTTAGCTACTGGAATAAATATTAATACCCCACCAACGAATCTGAACATTGTCCCTATATTGGAAGTGATTATCGAAGACTTCATTTTTTTATAAGCTTCAGGAATCACCTTCATAATCTCTAGAGTTTCTACCTTGGTATAAATTGAATCGTGTTGCACAAATTTCATTCTGAATCCCCCTACAATTGCTATTGAATCAGTCTGGTTCTGAGCTTCAGTTTTATCAGCAATAATTAATATGAATACAAAAAATAAAAACGCTAACTTGTTCATAATGATTAATATTGTGGCTTATTCGAGGTTTCTGGTGGTTGCTGCTAACGTTTGGCGGGTATGAAATTTGCCGGTTTGCGGAGATGTTTACTTATCCCACGATACAAAACTTGATGCGGGACAAAACGCTTGAAAACCCACTAAAACCGTCATGTTTTATGATCCGTTGTTGGGTGCTGGCCTTTTTCCCCTATAATTTATCAATGCAATTATTCATTTGATGTTTCATGTGAATGCATAATCTTGTCTGCATACGCTAAAAGTAATGCTGAAATAATAAATACAATATGAATCACAATTTGAAGTACTGCATCTTGTAAAGGAATGTTATGAATATCTATAAAAGTTTTTAAAAGGTGAACACCTGATATACTTACTAACGAAATGATAAGTTTTATCTTAAGTGAACTTGCATTTATTTTGCTCAACCAATCAGGTTTATCTTCATGATTATCAAAAGATATTTTACTTACAAAAGTAATATATCCTCCAATAAACACTACAACTAATAAGTTTATTACCATTGATATATCAATCAATCCCAAAACCGACAACATAATCGCATTTTCATTCATCAAAGGAAAATTTGAAATCAAATGCCATAATTGTATCATAAATTTAATTGAATATAGAAATGAAGCAATAATCAACCCTAAGTAAACAGGTAACTGCATCCAACGACTAAAAAAAATAAAACGCTCTAGGTATCTTTCAAAATTTTTCATAGGTCGATGATAAGATGGTTGTACATAATTTTCAAGTTGCCGTCCTTTTCTCAGGCTTGCACCCAACGGCAACTTATAGCTGCCTTGTCGCAAATGTACTGAGTTTTCAGTTCTGCTCCGCAGTTTCCCTGAGGCATGGCCGGCTATAAAGTGTTACGCTTTGTATTTATTTCATTTTTCTTAGGTCATATGTTATTCCAATCCGAATACCATTTTCCCAAATCCTCTGATGATATTGTTCAACTTGAAACGGTATTAAGGAATGTATTTTTGTATAAGGATTTACAAAAGCAGAGATGCCAAAGTTAAAGTCATATTTTATTGATAAACCTAATAGAGCACCTATCCCTGTTTGGTTGTCAATTGAACTATTTGTTGAGCCATCAATATCAGCAATCAAACCTCCATTGACAAAAAAGTATTTTAAAAAATTGACTCGTAATGTCAAAGGAATATTAACTAATGCAAAGTTTTCTTCACGAGAAGAATTATCGATATCGGGTGGTAAATTTGGTTGAATTATAATATTATGTTTGGAGTATTCTATTCCTGTTTCACCTTCTAACCATTTATTAAAAGGGTAAACATATGTGATTCCTAATGTGTAAAAATAATCTCCATTATAACTGGCTGCACCGTCTAATTCGTCAAACCTAAATACATCATTTTCTCCGAATGAAGAGAATGTGATCCCAATTTTCTCATTTTTAGTCTTTGTCTCATATTCCTGAGCATTTAGAAAATGAAGATTAAACAATAAAAGGGATAAAATAATAAAATACGTTTTATTCATTTTAATAAGTGTTTGTTTGTCTTATTTATATAAGGCATAACATTTTCAGGCTTGACGAAGGTAGCGATTTTCACCCAAAATATTGATGCGGAGAATCAAACTTTGATTAACCACATATGTATCTGCGGCACTGAACCGCCACTTTTGCCACCACGAAGTAGCGGCGAAGCTAAACCCGTGTTATGCCCAGTGCTTACATCTTATTCATCCTCTTTACTAAATGCTATGTCAAGCACAAAAACAGGTTTAGAGCCATCTACAGGTATAACAGATATGTATGATATACCTACCCTATAGTATGGATCAAAGTGATCGAAGATTTTTCCAATACATTTTTCTGTGCTTTTTGAGAATTGTGCTTCCCATTTGTCATCCATTATTGAACTTGTGTCAGTGAAAATGGGATGAACCAAATTTAATATTCTTCCATACTCCATCTCAGCTCTGTCTTTATTGGAAAAGAAATATTTACACTCTAAAATCATAGGATGTTTAGTAGAGTCTTCTTGTCCCCCTTTTTCAGTAACCAGAGCAGCATTGCCATAAATCAACATAACTTGAATTGAGTCAGGCTTAGATTTAATCAGACCTTTGTCTGCTGTGATACCTTTGAAAAAAGTAGTGGGTGGGTAGTCATTGAAAGTAGTGTCTGTTAAAATAAATCTCTTATCATTTATAATTACTTCACGAAGGTCTAAACGGGATTTTTCGAGTGGAAGGTTGTAAAAGATATTTTTGATAATCGGATGAACTTGTTTGGTCTTCACTGTGTCAGCCGTTTGATTTGTTTCTTTGGTTTGTGGGTTTTTACTTCCAAAGTTACAAGCTGTCGTCCCTAAAGCTGCTGTCAAGGTCGTAACAGTTAAAATTAAAAGTGTTTTCTTCATTGTCTTACTGTTTTTAAGTTGTCAGTTTAGTGTCTGTTGTGTCGTCCTAGCATTGGGCATAACGGTTGCGGCTACCCGCAGTTAGGGCGGCAATTAGTAAGACTTCTGCGAAACGTTATATTTTTTATTATCGTTATTTTGTCTTACGAACAACAAACCCCTAATTGCGGGTAGCTGTTGTTATGCACCGTTCTTCTATTCGATATTTGTGTCAATTAGTTCAATAATCAATTCTGTCAATACATTTACGTCACTTTCAATGGTCCCTTTCATATATCTTTCG
>CAIJPI010000011.1 GCA_903822525.1 uncultured Bacteroidales bacterium
ATGAAAACTAACAGCCATATTGTTATCCCAGACCGGGAAAATACCGTTGTAATTGTTTCCCCAGCAATTGCCTTCGATAATAATCATATGTTTTGTATCCACTTCGCGGATTGCATTGGTAATATTGATATACAACTGTCGTAAAGGAGCATTCGTATTTTCGGAGCATCCGTTCTGATTACCTCCCGCAGTAAAACTCCAGTTCGGCTCGTTGATCAGGTCGTAACCACCCACCCATGTCTCGTTGGCATAACGCTGAGCCAGCCTGCGCCATAAAGCTATCGTTTTATTTTTGTTTGCGTCACTTTCCCACAACGATGGTTTCGCCGGATTATAGTCGCTGATAGCTTTATCTTTCCCCTGCCCGCCCGGAGCTGCATGTAAATCAAGGATAACGTAAATATGATTCGCTTTGCACCAGCTTATCAGACTATCCGTCAAAGCAAAACCCTTGTCAAGCCAGGTATTCTGGCCTGCAACAGGTTCATCTTCTATTGGCAGTGTATATAAGTTATAGTGCATAGGCAGCCTGACTGAATTAAAGCCCCAGGCCGCAAGCGAGTCTATATCACTCCTGGTACAGTGATTTGCCAGCCATGCATTATAAAATGATTCGGTATTGGAAGCCCCGATAAGGGACTGTATTTTTTCTTTTATCTCCCATTGAGCACCAGCAAAGCCGCTCATTTCCATCATATAGGGTTCCTGCAGCATCCAGCCGCCAAGCCCCATGCCCTTCAGGAGCACTTCATTTCCATTTTCGTCAACGATCTTCTTCCCGCTTGCTTTCAACCCCTGGGCTGAAACAACAGAACATATCAGCATTAGGAAAACTGATAGCAATAAGATTAAGCTTTTATTTTTACTGATCATTTTGCAGGATGAAGGTAGATTGAACGTATTAAAAATTCAGTTTATTTGTTTTGAGTGTTTTTTAAAGTCCTACAAGTCAGTCATGGGTAAAGAACGGCAAATCTATCTTTTTATTTATTAACCATTGAATAAAATCTCACGTAATCGACAAGCATCGCTGCCGGGAAAACTTTTTCATCAACACCTTTTGCACCACCCCAGTTACCGCCAACGGCAATATTAAGCAAAAGATGGAATTTCTGATCAAAGGGCCAGGCCTTGTATCCTGAATTTTCGTTTCTATTGGTAAAAACAAGTTCATTATCAATATAGCCACGAATGGCAAAGGGAGTCCAGTCGACCCTGTATAGATGAAATGCGGATGAAACATTTTCAATTTTCCTGACTGCCGTTTTTTCATTCTTAATCCAGAAATAATATGCTTCGCAATGAGTACTGATATGTACTACATCCTGGTCGTAACCTACATGCTCCATAATATCTATTTCGCCCGACCGGGGCCAGTCGCCGTAGACCCAATCAGTAGGCAACATCCAGATGGCAGGCCATGTTCCAATTCCAGCCGGCAACTGCGCTTTAACTTCAATCCGGCCATATTTAATATCCGCTTTATATTTTGTCACCAGGCGGGCCGAAGTATAGTTCCTGCCACCGGCGTCCTCCCTGATGGCGGTAATGGTAAGTTTTCCGTCAGCCACACTTGCGTTCCTTACCTGGCTGGTATAATACTGCAACTCATTATTTCCCCATCCGCTTCCGCCAATATCATATCCCCATTTGGTGGTATCGGGTATTCCTGAATAATTGAATTCGTCAGCAAATGAAGGCACTGTTTCAAATACCCAGCCCATGTCATCGATTTTAACTGCTGTGTCGCCGGATTGATTAGCTGTTCCAGCATTTTGAGCAGAGACCAGCAAAAAAGAAAATAAGGGCAACAGGAATAAAACGCTTTTTATAATTTTCATTTCGAACAGACTTAAAGAAAGCAGGCCGTTTACAAACGAAACGGCCGGCTTAATTCAACAAACCAAATCAACCAATGATCAATAAATTAGTAATTAGGATTTTGTACCAGTTTTGTGTTGGTAAGTTCTGACAACGGGATGGGTAAAATCTCATTCTTTCCAGATGTAAATCCTTTTGAAGCTAATACAGTAGCAGCCTTACCTGTACGCACCAGGTCGAAGAAACGGTGTCCTTCGGTGGCCAGTTCAAGACGGCGTTCCTTGTATATATTATCGAGTGTAGCAGGAATAGATGGTAGTCCAACCCGGCCACGTACCATATCGAGGTAGGATTGTGCCTTGGCAGCATTGCCACCGCCACGAACCAGCGCTTCTGCTTCCATCAGGTAAGTATCAGCCAGACGAATCTCATACACATCGGTAGGGTAATTCAGATATGGCTCTCCTCCAAGATTCGAGTAGAACTCAATAAACGGAGCAAATTTCTGAATAAAATAACCTGTATTCTGATACCCTTTAACATCATAGTTGGCAACACCTGCCTTTTTCAGACTGTCAATATTGGCACAAGTGTATGGGTACCTGGGATCGTTTTTAAGCACATTTACCAAATCGAGAGTAATCGGATTAAATCCCCAGCCGGCTTTATAAATAGGTCCGACAAATGCACGTGGACCAATTAATTGACAGTATATGTTGCCTTCACCGGTTGGACGACCGTTACCATCCCAATACCCTTTAGCAGCAGAAGTATGTACAATTTCAAAGATTGACTCTCTGTTAAATTTATTATCAGGTCGAAAGATATCCCCGAAATTAGCCAACAATTCATAATTAGGTGAGGTGTTTACCTGCTCAAACAGATCGGCTGCTTCCAGCATACGGCTTTCATCATTCTGAAAAAGAATAACTTTTCCTAATAAAGCAACACCGGCATATTTGGTAACCCTACCGTTTTCAGCTGTAGGAACCGACTCAGGAAGACCCGGGATGGCCTCTGTTAAATCCTTTTCAATCTGTGCCCATACCTCTTCAGGCTTAGCCTGAGTAACATTGAACATATCATCAGGAGAAACAGGCATTAAAAAAAGAGGAACATTTTTAAATAAACGTACCAGATCAAAATAGAAATATGCACGCAGAAACTTACACTCGGCAATATATCTGGTTTTCAAAGCAGCATCCATCGGAATTGCATCCAGTTTTGATAAAAGCACATTAGCTCTGTACACCCCGGTAAAATTACGGTTCCAAAAATCCCCCTGAATTCCAACAGAAGCATCAATGGTATAATTGCCCCATGCCTGCCAGGCTGGGATATCGGATGAGCTTGCCCCTCCTGTAAAACAATCGTCAGATGCAGAATTCAACGGACCTAATTTACTACAATAGGAATTTCCATATTCAGTCCCTAAGGGATCGTAAGCGGATACCAGACCGTTGAAGGCTTCTTCTGCATTACGGTAGTAATTTGCTTCCAAGGCAGTTCCTTTGGGTTCAACGTTTACAAAATCTTTTGAACAGGAATTCAGGAATACGCCAGCAGCAACAAAAATCAACAGGTATATTATATTTCGTTTCATGTTTCGTATTATTAGAATTAATTAAAATGTTACACTTAGTCCTGCCATAAACGAACGGGCTTGTGGATAAATACCACGATCAATTCCATAACTCCAACCACCAATTTCAGGATCAAATCCATTGTATTTGGTAAAAGTTGCCAGGTTATTCGAACTCAGATAAATTCGCAATTGCTGTAACCCGATTTTTTCAACCGTAGTTTTAGCAAGTGTATATCCAATCTGAAGTGTTTTTATCCTGAAGTAGGCACCACTGGTAAGGTAAAAATTTGACGGACTGCTGAAATTCTTGTTTGCATCATTAGTAGTCAGCCTTGGGAATGTAGTAGAGGTTCCTTCACCTGTCCAACGGCCCATTGCCTCTGTTGTCCAGTTGGCATTAGGTATATCTAACCTGCGCAAACCATTGTATACATCATTTCCGGCAACACCCTGACCGAAAGCCAGAATATCAAAGCCTTTAAAAGTAGCTGATATAGAACCACCATACGACCATGTTGGTGTGGGGTCTCCAATAAATGTACGGTCGTTGGCATTAATCTTACCATCCCCATTCAAATCAGCAAACCGGAAGTCCCCAGGCCTGGCATTAGGTTGTATCAAAGTAACGACACCATTGTCATCAGTAACTTTATAATGGTTTATTTCAGCCTGTGACTGGAAAATATCCAAAATCTTGAAGCCATAGAAAGATCCGATTGGGTGACCAACAGCATTCCGGGTTAGTTCATAATCACTCGACTGAAATCCTTGACCGGTTGTATATTCAACCGAACCCAGATCAGTAACTTCGTTTTGCAGATACGACGCATTTCCACTAACCTTGAAATCAACTTCGCCAATCTGTTTATGGAAGCCAAGTTCAAACTCTACACCTTTATTAGTCATAGAAGCCACATTCCCGATAGGATTTCCAGCAGCACCTACATAACCAGGGATATGGAATTCAGCAAGCATTCCCGAAGTTTTTTTATCATAAACATCGAAAACAACAGTAAAATACTTGAGTACTGTAGCCTCAAATCCAAGATTTAACTGGCTGGTTTCTTCCCATTTTAAATCAGGATTCGAAGGCCTGTTTGGGCTATAACCAATGGTATAGGAATCATTACCAAAAGTATAATTCCGGCCGCCACCAATTGTTGCCAGATACAGGAAATTATCAATTCCATCATTTCCAACAACGCCATACGATCCCCTGACCTTCAATAAGTTCACAATTTCATTTTTTGGCCAGAAATCTTCACGCGATACAACCCAGCCCAACGATGCTGAAGGGAAAGTACCATATTTATTATTCGGTCCAAACTTGGAAGATCCATCGCGGCGTATAATACCTGTAAACAAGTATTTTTCGTTGTAGTTGTATATAACACGTGCAAACAACGAACTTAATCTATGATCGGGAGCTTCCCATCCATAACCATCTCTTTGGTCGGCTGTGGTTGAAAAATTCATGGATGCGGCTTCAAAAGTAGTTACAGGGAGATTCTGATACGTAATTCCCATTCCCTTCGAGTTATCAACCATGGCGCTTGTTCCAACCAAGGCTGTAATATTGCTCGCACCAATTAGTGTAGTATAGGATGCAGTATTTTCAAAATTCCAGGTAAAACCCGAATTATTACTTTTAGAAAATGAATTTATTGAGGTAGAGGTTGAAGCATTCAGGTATGAAACCGGAGAAAAACCTTCATCACCCCAATAGGCTAATTTCGCTCCGATATCGGATTTAAACTTTAAGCCCTTTATAGGTTCTATCTCAGCATAAACATCTCCCACAAAATTATCGGACCATCCGAAATTCCCCTGTCTGGTCTGAATGTATGCAAGAGGATTAGTCATTTCCTGTCCGACATATTTCGAAATCCCATATGGATTTCCACTTGCATCCCGTATTACTTCATGGTCAGAATAAGGCGAAGCGTCAGCTACAGCCGGATCTGTAATAACTATCTGTGTAATTGGGTCCAGGTTTACAGCCGAAGCCAATGGGCCACCATACTCGCTGTTTGTATTAAGAGAGCCCTTGCTCTTCATGTGCGAATAACCAAAATTATTACCGAACCTAAGCCAATCTTTAACTTTATGCTCGGAGTTAAGTCGTATAGTTATCCTATTGTAATTTGAAATAGAAGAAGCTACAACCCCTTCCTGATCAAAATAGCCGAATGATGTATAAAATGTTGACTTATCGTTTCCGCCGCTAACACTTAATTCGTGATTTTGGATACCTGCATTATTATTGAAAATAGTACCCTGCCAGTCGGTTCCAGTACCATAAGTAGAAGGATCATCAAACGGCTTTGTCAGATACGTATTCACAGCAGCTTCATTCTGAAGAGTTGCATATTGTGTTGCATTCAGCATATCCAATTTCTTTGCAGGCGACTGTGTACCTACATACGTATTATAGTTTACCTGAAATTTACCCGATTTCCCTTTTTTGGTACTGACCAGGATTACACCACTGGCAGCTCTTGTACCATAAATAGCGGCAGAGGCAGCATCTTTTAAAACATCGATAGATTCAATGTCAGCTGAATTTAAATAATCAATTCCGCCAGAAATAGGAACACCATCCACAACGAACAATGGATCACTATTGCCTGTTGATGTTGCCCCGCGAATACGGATAGTGGAACCGGCACCAGGCTGCCCCGAACTTGAAGTTATTGTAATACCCGAAGTACGACCCTGTAATGCCTGTTCTATACGTGGAACAGCAACATTTTCAAGATCCTTGGCTTTCACACTCGAAATAGCACCTGTAACAACACTTTTTTTCTGAGTACCATACCCGATTACAACTATACCTTCCAGATCAACTTTTTCATCCTCCATGGTAATTTTTAAAGGAACACCAGCAACAGCCTTGATTTCCTGTTTAAGTTTCCCAATAAATGAAAAAATGAGAGTTTCAGTTGATCTGGAGGTCTTAATATTGAAAGCTCCATTAATATCTGTTAAAGTTCCATCCGTAGTACCTTTAACAGCAATACTAACCCCGGGAACGGTTTCACCTTGTTTATCAATGACAGTGCCACTGTAAACATACGTTTTCTGCGCAAACAGCAAGGAAGTTACGCCCAGCCATAAAATACCCGTAAGTAGCAACACTTTATTGCGCAAAGTGAAGCTTCGCAGGTAATTGTAGTGGTTTTTTTTCATAATTGGTTAATAAGGTTTGGTTGTGGTTTGTACTAATCGCTTATTTAAATCACTCGCAAAAAAAAAGAATATTCTACTTTAAAATATAGGTTGGTGTAAATTTTACACGAAGATATGAACAATAAATTAATAGAAACTTCTGCTGCTCCTTGAGTG
>CAIJPI010000012.1 GCA_903822525.1 uncultured Bacteroidales bacterium
GGATAAACCCATAGTCCTGCAACATTTCCTCAAGGTTTCCGATACCGATGGTAACCAGTTCACGCCTGTTTTTGAGTACGAGTTCGCTGTAATTGCCATCCGCTTCAATAAAAATAATTTCATCAGGAAGGTAATAATTGAATCCGCTACGGTCAGGGATTTTTATGCGGTGTTTTTTCACCATCTGGATCAGGTTGTCAAAACCAGCCAGGGGTGAATTTGCAGCAATTTTTCGTTCGAGGCGAACCAGAGAATGTTCGAGGTCAGCGCGTCCGACAGGTTTCATCAGGTAATCGAAGGCCGACGCCCTTATTGCTTCAACAGCATATTCATCATAAGCAGTAATAAAAATAACGTGAAAATCAAGACCATATTCACGTGCCTCTGCAATCACATCAAACCCACTTTTATTAGGCATCTGAATATCCATAAGCACCAGGTCAAATTGGTTTTCACGCATAAATGCAAGTGCAGCATCAGGGTCATCAAAGGTTTTGAGTAAATTAATCTGTAGAAAATCCTTCAGCATTTTCTCAAGCAGTCTCAGAGCCTGAGGTTCATCATCAATTAATAGTGTCTTGAAAGCTCTCATTGTTTTTTAAAATTTTGGTTATAGGTGAAATCGATTGGCAATTTGATAATAACTCTTGTTCCTGCTATTTTTCCTGAATCATCATAGATATCAAAAACATCGAAATGTATTTTCTTTTCGTTAAACCTGTTAAATAAAGTAATAAATTCATTAATAATCTCCATCCCTCTCCCTGTTGAATTCGAATTGTATTTCATTGATTCGATACGACCTATTCCATTATCCTCAACGATGATCTCCATACAATCTGGTTCAGTTTTCAAAAGAATCGACAACAAGCCTTTTCCCGATTTCTGGATCAGGCCGTGCTTTACAGCATTCTCAGCAAAAGTCTGTATGATCATTTTAGGGACCAGGATATCCGGATCAATTTCTTTTTGAATCTGTATGCTGTATTCAAATTTATTTTCAAACCTGAATTGTTCCAGATCCAGATAATTTCTAACAAACTCCAGTTCCTCATTCAGGGTGCGGTATGATTTGTCGGCATGAACAAGTGTTGCACGGATAAGCGAGGCAAAACGCTGAAGGAAATCATACGATTTTTCCTTTTCATTCTGATAAATAGAAGATCCAATAGCATTCAAAGCGTTGAACACAAAATGTGGTGCTAACTGGTTGCGTAAGGCTTTAAACTGTAACTCTGCAAATCGGCGTTCTTCCATAAAATGCTCTTTGACCATACGTGTTCGCCTTGAAAGAAAAAGCGATGTCCCTATGATAATAACTACAAGTATCACAATACCAACAAACAGATAGAAGTACCATGTCTGCCAGAATGCTGCTACAGCATAAACCCGGAATTCTGCTGTTTTATCTGACCAGGTACCTGCATCGTTTATAGCTCTAACTTTAAAAGTATATTTACCGGGCGGCAGATTCGTATACGATACGCTTCGATCGGTACCTGGCCTTGACCAGTTTTTATCAAACCCTTCGAGGATAAAACTAAATTTAATATTGTCGGGGGCTGTAAAGTAAATGCCTGTAAACTCAAACCGGATGTTATGAGACAGGTAAGAAAGGTGTATTTCTCCTTTACCAAAATCAATATCCGACAGAGAATTCCAGTTTATTTGTTCATCATTGGTATAAACATGGGTAAGATAAACCCGTGGTGCCGGGCTGTAATCGGGAATTGCGGAAGCATCGAACCTTACTATTCCATTTGATGCGCCTATCCAGTAAAACCCTTCACCATCGCGGGTAATGCAATTTTGCTGGCATTCGCCCCCGATAAACCCATTGTTTTTATCAAAATACCGTATGCTAACCTGACCTGATTTATAAAATTTATTCAGATCCAGGATACCTATCCCCCTGATTCCGCCAATTAAGAGCCTGGAAGTATCGATACATTGTAAACTAAGAACCAGGTCATTGAAGAAATCATTCTCGATTTTTTTAAACTTTTTATTATCATAATAATAAATACCGTTGCCATTACCAATCCACACGTGGCCTTTACTATCTTTCGCCATGGCATTGGCTCCGGGTATATCAGGATACTTTGAATTGGGTAATTTCTCAAATGAGTGTCCATCATACAGCATTACGGCTTTAAATCCCCCCAGAAGCAGCTTCTGATTTGAGCTCCGCATAATTGAGACAATGCTGCTGTTGGTATTCGGCCCGATGGGTACATGTTGAATACTGAAATCTTTTTGCCCGTATTTCTGTGCGACTAAACCCTCCGTACTGCCATATAAATATTCTTTAGCAATTGTATCATCATAGAAGTACAGAACGGCTCCCGAAGGCCATTTTTTGTCAATTTCCATCTTGACACCATCCCATGTCATCATAAAATAAGGAGCAATACCGAAATGAATGCGCCCCTTGTGATCCATTCTGCTCCCCGGATAAATAGTAATTGGCACATCACTATTTTGAGGATTGGGCAGTTCCTGTTTAATAAAACGTCCGTCGCTATAATATTGAAGCCCATTTTCATAACTCCCGACCCAGATTCTGCCTTTTGTATCCGCAACCAGCGACTGGGTATTAGGAAATAAACCCTCGTCGGATGAGTAATTAATAAGGTATTCCGGAAAAATATGGATAAGTCCATTGGCACTTCCTATCCACATAGTATTTTCATTATCAAAATAAGCACTGGATATACCGTTGAAGTTCAGCTTAGCAATAGTCCATTTCCCATTTTCGAATAAAGCTAAACGCCTATCTCCCGGATCGGGAATCATTATTTTGCCTTCGGAAGAAACGCTGAAATAGGAAAGATAGCTTGGTTTTGAACTATTAAATTCAAGGATTTTTTCAGCTTTTTCTTTATTGAGCCGGTACAAACCATGTGTAATCCCGATATCGTGTATTATTAGATCCTTGAAATTGTTCGTGTCGGAATCCTTGTAATACCTGAGATTGTTGATGGCTGCTAGTACATACATACTTCCGTCAAGTCCTTTTGTATAGATCCGGCAATGTGGGATATTAATCCTGGTAACTTTTGAATTGAATAAGCAAAAAGTTCTCTGGTTAAAATCAGTAAAATAAAAGCAATTGTTTTTTTCATCATGGTCAAGGTACAACACGTCATAAGCTTTCAAGGCTTTTATCATAGTGTTATAGCGGATACTGGCATTTACCATACCCCCAGGCGAGATTTCATATATTTCAATATCGTGAGGGAGAATGAAAGCTACATATGCATGCCCTTCCGAAGTCCAGTTACAAACCGTTGACCCCGGATTATAGATTGGGTATTTGTATTCTTTCATCAGACCGTTAGGCTCAAAAACAACATAGCCAACTGATGAAGATGCAATTACACCGCCTTTCGCTATCTCAGCAATAAAGCGTACCGAAGATTTTAATATCCCCAGCGTATCGAAACGGGTTACAAACTTATTTCCGTCGAACCTGGAAACCCCGAATTTGGTTCCAGCCCAAATAAATCCTTTTGAATCCTGGAATATAGAAATTACTTCCGACTGTACCAGCCCCTCGTCAACAGTATATTTTTTTAACCCGAGATGCTGAGCTGATGCACTGCTAAACAAAAGAATCCCCGGCAGGAAAACACTAATAAACAATGCGGAAAAACTAAATATGGATTTTCGGTGTATCATCAGCTGACGGGGGAAACAAATATGTTGAGTAATTGCAAGCTGCTTTTATGCTTTGTAAAGTTACAATACAATTTCCCATCTGATTCGCAGCTTCGTACAAATACACCTGTTTTTTGGATGAATGACCCTATATATTGGATGAATGACCGTATTTTCAGTTTAAATACGCGTTAATTCAGAAATAGCCGCCCCATGTTGAGGGAATAAACTGCACAGCGTTTGCATTTGTCCGAGTTCGAAATCCGAAAACTCAAAGCCGGGTGCAACAGTACACCCGAACAGAGAGAAAGAATAAACATCCATATTTTTGGCAGCAAACCAGCAATTACGCCTGATGGTGTACTGCAAAACTTGTCCGGCAGACAAATTGTTACCAAGTTCAATTTTCGAGCATGATCCGTCAGGATGAATGCAATGGATAAGAACCGGGCTACCCATATAAAAATGCCATGTTTCGTCGGAACTTATACGGTGGAATGCCGAGAAATCATCTTTCTCGAGCATGAAATAAATAGATGTAGAAAAACAATGCGCCGATTTGTACCTCCCTGGGAGTGAGTCCGTCTGTAATATTTCATCCGACCTGTACACTTCACTATACCATCCACCTTCGGGATGAGGAAGCAGGTTCAGTTGTGAGATGATAGCTGCAGACTCAATCGTTAACGGGATCTTTTGAGCGGGTACTTTTTTCAGGGCGTTTTTCATTTATCATATATATTAAGCGAAATGACCATAAATTATTATAAAAGTCCCTCTTGTTCGGTTTTCCGGTTTCTGAATCAATTACGGTCCGTGTTGCAATTTTATCAAGAGAGTATGAATAGCGTGCATTAAATATCAGGTTCTTATATAAACGGATCCGCACATCACCAAATGCCATCCAATCGTCACGGTCGAAGACTTTGGTGAGTATTGATACTGAATCGACCTTGTAGCCGTTTCTGGATTCCTCTGCAAAAACAAGCCTGTTCCATGAAACACCAATTCCTGCAGAA
>CAIJPI010000013.1 GCA_903822525.1 uncultured Bacteroidales bacterium
AGTTTCCAGTTAAACTTCTGACTTCCGACTTCCGACTTCTGGCTTCCAACTTCTGGCTTCCAACAAAATATTTTTACCCACTAAATTAGCAGTAGAACCATTCAGATATAAAATTAAACCATGATTAAAACACTAAAAGCATTGATTTTCTTATCGGTGTTATCACTTATAACAGGATTATTTTCATGTCACGATATGAAGAAGAAAGCTGATCTGATCATTTATAATGCTAAAATTTATACTCCTGACAGTGTTGCAGCGGGAGTGAATTGCATAGCTGTTAAAAATGGCAAAATCCTGCAACTTGGATCTGATGCTGAAATCAGAAGCCGATACTGGGCGCCTGAAAACATTAACGCTTCAGGCACTTTTGTTTATCCGGGATTTACCGATGCACATTCGCATTTTACAGGTTTTGCACTTGGCCTGAGGTATGCCGACTTGTCCGTGGCAACATCCTTTAATGATGTCCTTGAGATCCTGAAAGTATACAGAAAGCAGCATCCTAACGGATGGATTGTGGGCCGGGGCTGGGATCAGAACAAGTGGGATGAAAAGATTTTTCCTGATAACAGGCAATTAAATACATTATTCCCTGGTGTTCCTGTGGTTCTGTCAAGAGTGGATGGCCATGCCGTACTAGCCAGTGAGGCAGCAATTAAAGCTGCTGGCCTGGTATTCCCCGGCAAAAGCAATGAAGCTGTTCTGCACAATGGGGAATTCACCGGTATTTTTCTGGAAGGCATGACCGATAAACTGAGGAATGCCATCCCACTGCCTTCGGTAAATGAGATCACAGACTTAATGACCGAAGCTACACGTTTGTGCCACGAAGCAGGCCTTACAGCCGTTACCGATGCCGGACTTAACAAATCAGAAATCCTGCTGCTCGATTCACTTCAAAAAGCCGGAAAAATAAGTCTTCGCATTGATGCCTGGATGAATCCAAACGAAGAAAACTATGCATACTTTATGAAAGATACCGTGTACCATACTCCTTTTCTTAGAGTGGGTGCCATTAAAATATATGCTGACGGAGCTCTGGGATCACGTGGAGCCTGCCTTTTAAGCCCTTATGCCGACGATGCTCCTAACCAGGGTATCCTGGTTACATCCTCTGCTGAACTTTCAGCCATCTGCTTGCAAGCCTATAAAAAAGGTTTCCAGATCAACACGCATGCTATCGGCGATTCGGCCATACGAATGGTACTTCATGCCTACAGCAACTTCCTGAAGCCTGAAGATGACCGGCGCTGGCGGATTGAACATGCCCAGGTTGTAAATGAAAATGACTTTAAGCTATTTGCCCAATATCACATTATTCCCTCGGTTCAGGCAACTCATGCAACTTCCGATATGGAATGGGCCGGAAACAGATTGGGACCTGACCGGGTAAAAAATGCTTATGCATATAACAGGCTTCTTCAGCAGAATGGCTGGCTTCCTAATGGTACTGATTTCCCGATTGAAAGCATTGAGCCGCTGAAAACATTTTATGCAGCTGTAGCCCGAAAAAATCCTTCTGGTAATCCACCTGATGGTTATATGAAAGAAAACGCCCTATCCCGGTCTGATGCGCTTAAAAGCATAACCTGCTGGGCTGCAAAAGCCTCCTTCACCGAGAACGAAAGAGGAAGCATTGAGGTGGGAAAAGACGCAGATTTTACAATATTGAATACCAATATAATGGTGACACCCGAAGACAAGTTGTTAAAAACAAAAATTCTGTATACCATAGTGAATGGTAAAACTGTTTACAAAGCAAAAAAATAAGTTCTGCGCAATATCAACTGGTTCCAGAAATACAACCCGTATCATCTGATATCGTTTTTTTAAAACCTGGTGAGCGTATCCATCTATTTACCTGTTTATCAAATTCTTGAATCAAAATATAGTATGGCTCAACAAGCGAAAGTTACCTGGCAAAGCAATATGGCATTCGAAGCTACAGTGAATGGTCATACAATTATTATGGATACAGATGCTGCTGCCGGCGGAAACGATTCGGGTCCAAGACCCAAAATCCTTCTTCTGGCAGGTCTGGGAGGCTGCACCGGTATGGATGTAGTGTCAATATTATCTAAAATGAAAGTGTATCCTGAAAAATTCTGGATGGAGATTTCAGCCGAAATGACTGATGAACATCCAAAAGTCTATAATCAGATTAAAATTATATACTATTTTAAAGGCGAAAACCTGGAGCTTGATAAACTGAAGAAAGCAGTAAACCTGTCAAAAGAAAAATATTGCGGTGTATCAGCAATGCTCTCAAAAACGGCTGAAATACAATCAGAAATAATAATACAGGATTAGTGCTGCTAATCCTGTTTCAGTTTTTCAGCCACATTTAATAACAGATGGATTAATTCGCTGAATATCATAGCTGTAGCTCCCCACATAAATTCACCTCCAACCATAAAACCTGGCGCTTCAACTGTCCTATGCTTCTTGAAGGAAAGCGTTTTATCAACGCACTTTTCATACCTGATTTCTTTAAAAATATCTATCTCAATCACTCTTTGCACTTCAGTAGCATCTGGTTGAAAAACAGGACGTTGCTCCTGGAAAGCAATAAACGGGTATATAATAAAGTTGCTGGGCTGGACATAAAAACGGCTTAGTTGGCCAATAAGTTCCATTTCATCCGGAATAATTCCAATTTCTTCCTGAGCTTCCCTGAAGGCTGTCGATTTAAAGTCTTCATCCGATTCTTCTTTTTTTCCTCCCGGCAGGCTGATCTGTCCTGAATGTGCACCGTCGTATTCATTTCGCAGTATGACAACCGAATACAATCGATTTTCGAACGGATACAAAATAATTAATACAGCACTTTCCAACGCATGATCAGGTGGATGGCCATTTTTCAAATCGTGAATGCGGATTCCGGGAGCAAGTTTCAGATGGGCTTCCACTCCTGGCAATCCAAGTAAAAGCTCTGCTTTCAGATAATCAATAAACTGCCTGAATTCGTATTTTGACCTAAAATTGTATTCCATCCCGAAAAATAATTCTTTTGTATTAAACCTTAACAGCAAAGTATTTGTTTTATTGCGACAGGAAATATTTTTGGAACGGAAAATATATTAAGTAAGTGCTACCTTTGCACTTTTAGTTTTATCATGAAAAAACAACAACTCAAATCAGCACCTTCAGTTTCGGAATTGTTAACAAGCCGGATGGAACTTATCTTGTATAATGATGATGTAAATTCATTTGAATTTATAATTGAAAGCCTGATTGAAATTTGCGATCACAATCCTGAGCAGGCTGAACAATGTGCTGTCACAGCTCATTTCAAAGGCAAATGCTGCATTAAATCAGGCACATTAAATGAATTATCCCCTATGAACAACGAACTCAATAGCAGGGGAATATCAACTGTTTTAGCCTAAATTATTAAAATCCATGAAGTATCTTAGAATCCTTATCATATTCCTTATTGGACTTTCAGTAATTTCCTGCTCAAAAGTTCCTATTACAGGCCGTAAACAGCTGAAACTGATACCTTACAGCACTATGATGGAAATGGGGCAGACCAATTATGCAACATTCCTGAAAGAAAACCCGGCAATAAATCCTCCTACAAGGTCCTCAGCAGAAGTTTCAGCGGTCGGAGTCCGCATCAGCAAGGCTGTCGAAAAATACCTGAGAGACAATAAATTGGGAAATAAAGTTGAAGGCTATAAATGGGAATTTAATGTTGTTGATAGTCCTGATGCAAATGCATGGTGTATGCCTGGAGGTAAAGTAGTGGTTTATACTGGAATTTTACCTCTCACCAAGGACGATGCAGGCCTTGCTGTAGTTATGGGCCATGAAATTGCTCATGCCATTGCCGAACACGGAAACGAACGCATGAGTCAGCAATTAGCTGTCGAAGCTGCCGGAATTGGCCTTGATATTTATATGCAACAAAAGCCTCAGCAAACCAGGGATATTTTTATGTCAGCCTTTGGTATCGGTTCTCAGGTTGGCATGCTGGGGTATTCGCGTCAGCATGAATTGGAAGCTGATAAACTTGGTTTGGTTTTTATGGCCATGGCCGGTTTTAATCCCGAACGTGCAGTTTCATTCTGGCAGGATATGTCGAAAGTTGGAGGGAATAAACCTCCTGAAATTCTAAGTACGCATCCCAGCGATGCACACCGCATCGATAAAGTAAAAGAGTTTCTGCCTGAAGCCCTTAAGTATTATTCATCCAATGCACCAGAACAGGTTAAAAATACAAATCAAACTAAAGCTGTTACTCCTGATCCTAAAAAACCTGTCACTCCAGCTGATAACAGGAAACCCGGGGTTAAAATAAAATAATCTTCTAAAAGTTATTTGTTTTCTTTTAATTGCTGTTATTAAAATTCATAATTTAGCCTGTGAATCTGACATTTCATTCAATCATGAAATTACAGGTAATTTAAAATTTAAACTATATGTCCTGGCTTTTAATTATTATCCTCATTACACTGGGATTACTCTTTCTGCTTCTCGAAATTCTTGTCATTCCAGGCTCTACTCTTGCCGGCATTCTTGGCTTTGGACTTCTTTTTGTTGGACTGTGGCAGGCTTATGCATCAAAAGGTACCACCGAAGGCCATATAACTCTAGTATCCACGCTTTTGGTTACCGTTATAGCACTTTACTTTGCATTTAAATCCGGAACCTGGAAACGAATGGCCCTCAAAACAACCAGTGATGGTAAGATGGATCAGATGGAAGGCAAAGAAATTAATGAAGGCGATACAGGAACAACCATTTCACGGCTTGCACCTTCAGGTAAAGCTATGATAAACAATCATATAATTGAAGTTCACACCTATGGTGAATTTATCGACCACGAAAAGGAGATTACGGTCATCTCGGTAAAAGAAAATAAAATTATTGTAACCACTAAAAAATAAGCCTCATGACTCCTATGTTTTCAATTGTTGCTATTGGTATAGCCTGTTTGGTCGGGTTATGGATCATTTTTTATTTTATTCCGGTTGGATTATGGTTCACTGCCCTGCTTTCGGGTGTGCGAATTTCTCTTATCCAGCTTGTATTTATGCGTTGGCGTAAAGTCCCGCCATCAGTAATTGTTTCGGCACTTATTACCAGTACCAAAGCTGGCTTATCGTTATCGCGCGATCAGCTCGAAGCCCATTACCTTGCAGGAGGAAGAGTGAAATCCGTTGTAAACGCCTTAATTTCAGCCGATAAAGCTAATATACCTCTCGACTATAAATCGGCTACTGCCATCGACCTGGCCGGACGCGATGTTTTTGAAGCTGTTCAGATGTCGGTAAATCCGAAAATCCTGGATACTCCTCCGGTTGCAGCTGTTGCAAAAGACGGAATTCAGCTAATAGCAAAAGCAAGGGTGACCGTTAGGGCAAATATCAAGCAACTTGTTGGAGGTGCCGGCGAGGAAACCGTACTTGCAAGGGTAGGAGAGGGAATTGTATCTTCCATCGGATCAGCTGAAAATCATAAACATGTGCTGGCTAACCCCGATACAATTTCCAAAGTTGTACTTGCTAAAGGTCTTGATTCGGGAACAGCTTTCGAAATTCTTTCCATTGATATAGCCGATATTGATGTTGGAAAAAACATAGGCGCCATGCTTCAGATGGATCAGGCAAATGCTGATAAAAATATTGCTCAGGCCCGCGCCGAAGAACGTAGGGCAATGGCTGTTGCCAACGAACAGGAAATGAAGGCAAAAGCCCAGGAAGCCCGTGCAACAGTTATTCTTGCTGAAGCTGAAATCCCAAAAGCTATAGCCGAAGCTTTCCGTACCGGGAATCTTGGAATCATGGATTATTATAAGTTTCAGAACGTACAGGCCGATACCCGTATGCGCGATTCTATAGCCGATCCAAATCAAAATCGTTCAGGCCAAACCGGGAAACAGGGCGAATAGATATAGTTAAGGAATGCTATAATTTAATAAAGCCCGGAAAAAACCGGGCTTTTTTTATACTTTTTGCGCTCAGATTTGTTGTAGTTAAGAATGAAAGAAATTTTGATGAAAAACCAGGAACTGACAGGGAATTACCGTACGCTTTATAAAGAGCTGTTAGGATCATGTGGTTACATTACTGAAAAGAGTAACCGCCTGCTGATCAAACAAGCATTTACCGAAGTACTGAATCATTTCGGTGATGCCCGGAATGCTCAGGGTGAATTCCAGCTCGCTCATTCGGTTTCTGTGGCCTGTATTATTGCTGATGAAATGGGACTCGACACCTCAAGCATATTATCAGCTTTGTTGCAACAGATGCCGGTGCCGGCCAAAAGCGAAAACGATATATTTGAAAAGAAGTTTGGTAAAGAAACATTGAATATTGTTCTGAAACTGCAGCAGATTTCAGCTATCCGTATGGATAAAATTTCAATAATGCCTGAGAATTTTATTCAGCTCCTTCTCAGTTTGTCGCACGATATACGGGTGCTTTTAATAAAACTGGCCGAACGTATTCACCTTATGCGTCACATCGATTTGCTTCCGGAAATGGAACAGAAGCAGATTTCAATCGAAACGTCAAATCTTTACTCTCCTCTGGCTCACAGGCTCGGACTCTATAAAGTAAAATCCGAACTTGACGACCTGGCAATGAAGCTCTCCATGCCGGAGGTTTATCACAGCATTGAGAAGAAGATCCTGGATACCGCAGCGGAGCAAAAAAGGTACTTTGACGAATTTATCGTGCCTATTCGCAGCAGCCTTACTGCAGCAGGACTCGATTATGAAATAAAGACCCGTACCAAATCTATTCCTTCCATTTATTCAAAAATGAAGAAACAGGAAATTGAATTTGACGAAGTCTTCGATTTTTTTGCCATACGTATAATAATTAACAGCCTTCCGGAAAATGAAAAAGCAGAATGCTGGAAAGCCTATTCGCATGTAACAGATATTTATCCACCCAACACATCCCGGCTTCGCGACTGGATATCAGCTCCGCGGCCAAATGGATATGAATCTTTGCATGTCACAGTTGAAGCCCCTGGAACAAACTGGGTAGAAGTACAGATTCGTACCCATCGTATGAATGAGCATGCCGAAAAAGGTATGTCGGCACATTGGAGATACAAGGAACAAAAAGGCGAGAAATCAGGTGCCGATGAATGGTTGGGTAATATCCGGAGTGTGCTCGAAAACTACACTCCCGGTGATGATGAAATTGCGCGGACTGCAGGCATGAAGGCATTCTCGGATCATATTTTTGTGTTCACACCCGAAGGACATCTTAAGAAACTTCACCGGGGAGCTACTGTACTGGATTTTGCCTTCGATATCCATACGGATATTGGTCAGCATTGCAATGGGGCCAAGGTTAACAGCCGATATGTCCCGCTGAAATATGTGCTGAAAACCGGAGACCGTATCGAGATAATCACTGCTAAGAACCAGAAACCAAATATAGACTGGCTCAACTGGGTGACTTCATCCAAAGCAATTACAAAAATAAAGCGGATACTGAAAGATGTTGAATTTTCGCAGAGCGAGGCTGGCAAAGACCTTTTATTCCGGAAATTGGGTCAGTTAAAAATTGACTATACGGATGATATCGGAAACAAACTGGTACTTTACTACAAAGCCGCAAGCGCTCTTGATTTGTTCCATGGTCTGGCCGAAGGTAAATATGAGATTCAGAAAATCAAGGAAGCCCTTCAGCCCGTTGTCAAAACAGAAGAGATCCGCCCTGTACTGAAAGCATTCACTAAAATTGATATTTCCCAGGTAAAATCAGGAAAACAAAAACCTCTGGTAATTATTAATGATAATACTCCATTGGCAGATGTTAAATTTGCACGTTGTTGTCAGCCTGTGTATGGCGACGAAATCTTTGGCTTTGTAACTGTTACCGAAGGCATTAAGATTCACCGTTCAAACTGCACCAATGCCTCCGAAATGCTCGAACGTTACCATTACAGGGTAGTGCAGGCACGCTGGGCCGAAATGGCAGAAGTATCTTCCTATATTGCAACAATCAGGATCAGTGGCAACGATCAGCCGGGTATACTCAGCGATATTACAAATGTAGTGTCGGGCGATCTCAAAGCCAATATCAGATCTGTAAACCTTAACTCACACAATGGCAAATTTGATGGCGCCATTATGGTTAATGTCAATGGCAAAGCACATCTTAATCTGATTTTAGGGCGATTAGTCAAGATAAAAGGGATAAAGAAAGTTAGCAGAGAAAACTAGCAAACACTAATATGGTTCGTTATTAATTCTATATTTGTCAGTAGTAAAATTATAGCAAGCTTTTAACTTCAAAACTTGGAATTCCCTCATTATGCAATTCCCCGGTTATACTACTGGCTCTGTCGCGCTTCAGGAAGGGGAATGGCTTCTCTTCAAAATTCACAATCTCATTCAATTACAGGATGGAAACTGGTATTATGTTCTTCAGGATATAAATGGGATGAAACATTTCCTGACAGCTGAATATTACACGAATTATAATTTAAAGGTTGGTGAAGAGATAAGCTGTAAGATTGACAGGATAAACTGTACCGGAAGAATTTTCCTCGAGCCGAAACATCCTTATTATACTGAGAATGAAATTTACACTTTCGACCTGCTAAATTATACAGAACAAGGAGATGAAATCAGTCTGCTGGTGAAAGGTTTTGGGACTGAAAATGCGGAAGTAAGAGTTTTCGTTACACCAAAAATGGATTTTAGTACCCTGAAAAGTGTCAAATGCATTGTCAAAAGCATTAAAAAAGGAGAAATTATACTTGAATTATATCCTTTTATTGTTTGATATATATTCTTAAATATTAATAATCAATCATTTACTTTTAAAATGAGGTTATTAACAATTGTTCACAACTCATGTGTAATCAATGTTGGGTTTTTCCCGGATAAACACTTGACACAGGGGTGCAAAATGTTGTAATTTTATTTCACCGGACGAGATCATGGTAACCGGCCCTGGAGAGGCTGCTGAACTTCTGAGAAGGAGGAAAGTTCTGATCCCAACGAAACTGATGTTTCTTTCTCGCAAGAGTTTTTTACAAAAGCTGGTTGAAAGCTGGAATGCACGAAAGAGTCAAAGGGCATGTGGCACCCTGTACCGATTGACCGCAAGGAATTGAAGTAGAGGCGCATCGAAAGATGCAAAAGGCAAAAGGATTGAGATAGCGAATTGGAAACAAAACGCAATTGAAACCAAATCTGCTGAAACCCGATCTGAAAAGACTGGCAAGTAAAAAAGAAAACACCTTAGCTGCAGTAAGTACCTGATGATACTCATCATGCAGGGATGAAACAAACAAAAGCCGCAAGGTAATTGGATGCGTAATTCCCACGATCGCCGAAGCGCGGCACACGGCAGGAAAAGCAATTCTGGCAACAGAGCAGCCAACCGGGCCGAAGCCAGAGGAAGCCGGAAGCCGCAAGGCTGAAAGCCAGTCAGGCGAGCCGGGGTTCCCGGGGATGTAAAAATTCCCGATACCTACAGAAGTTATCAAACTCACGGGTATGATAACAACAAACGCTCCGAATGCAGGAACCGACAACGCGTAAGCGTGGCCACAACATGAATTCCGAAAGGGACAATGTTTAAAGCCCGGTAACACTCTGAAAGTTCTTCCTCGTGAAGGATACTGCTGAGTGAAACCAGTGCCGGAAAAAACAAAGCCTGGTGCTTGCACCTGCTTTGAACAACAACAGGGCAATTCTATATGTTTTGCCAATCTGTAAATTCTGCGAAGCAAACGCCGGCCACAATCAACAGTTACGGCTGCTGAAAGTGAAGTAGGGAACTATCCGACAGGATGGTTCCCTATTGCTTTTTATTCGGATTTCAATAAATTTTTAAAGTTATTTGATTGCTTGTGGGTTTTCAATCGTATTCGACGTAAATTTACCGTCATTAAAAATACATTTATACTATGGCGGGGAATAAATATGCTGTAATCGGCATCGGACAGTTTGGAAAAGCTATTGCAAAAGCTATTTCGGCAAAAGGTTACGAAGTAATGGCTATTGACAGCGACTCAGAAATAATTGACAGTATTGGTGATGATGTTGCCTATGCTGTTGCTCTCGATGCAACTGATAAGCGGGCATTACAGGGACAGGGCATCGAAGAATATGATGCCGTGGTTGTTGCTATAGGTTCCGACTTCGAACAACGCCTGCTTTGTGCTTCTGTTCTGCTTGACTTAAATGTAAAACGCATTATTACCCGGGCTAACGGAGAAGCGCAACGGATCATACTTGAAAAAATGGGTATCACCGAGGTACTTTCACCCGAAGAGGAAGTTGGTATTATCGTTGCCGAACGAATGCTAAACCCTAGCATTGTAAGTTACCTTCAACTCCCTGATAATCATCGTGTGGTTGAATTACTGAGTCCGAAAAACTGTATAAACAAAACATTCGGAGATATTGATTTACGCGACAAATACAAACTCAGTCTGATCACTGTTAAAGAAGAACTCAGGATAATTAAAGATGGGAAAGAAACCATTGAACATCATATTATTGGGGTTCCCGATTCAAAGCAATCCCTGCAGGCAACTGACAGACTGGTAATTTTCGGGCACGTTCAGGATATTGACCGGTTTCTGGAAATCAATACCTAAGGTATGCTTAAAGACAGGATTTTCCGGCTCAGGGAGTTTATCAACATCAGACTTTATGCTCACAGGTCATATGTTGTCAGGGCTTTGCACCTGGCAAGTATTATCGTATCCTTAGTTGCCATTACGGCTATTATATACCAGCATGGTTTCCCCCAGACACCTTATAACCTTCGTATAACAGAATCTATTATTGAGGTTAGTCTGATTTTTTATGTACTAAAGTTTTTAACACGAATTTTCTACGATTTCCATCCTATTGATTTCATCAGGACAAACAAATTTGAGGGGATCCTTTTGTCATTGATTGCACTTGATGAATTGGCGAGTTTATTCACCGGCACTCACCTTGTACAACAGTTTATGAGAGCAGTCGGGTTCCCTGGGATTCATACTTATTATAACCTATTTATCCAGTTTTACTTTTTCCTCATTATTGTTGTTGAACTTGGAAAAGCAGGAAGATTTATCGATTATATCCATATCGGGCCTTCCGGATTACTGGCTTTATCATTTGTATTCATTATTCTTGCAGGAGCAGGGCTGCTGTTGTTGCCCGAAATGACGGTTTCCGGCATTAGCCCTATAGATGCATTATTTACTTCAACCAGTGCATGCTGCGTAACAGGGCTGATTGTGGTTGATACCGCATTTTGCTTTACGCTGAAAGGCAAAACGATTATTATGCTTTTAATTCAGGTCGGCGGGCTTAATATCATATCTTTTGCAACTTTATTTGCTACATTTTACCGCAATTCAGCAGGAATCAGAATGCAGTCGCTGATCAAGGATATTGTTTCGGCTGATAAAATAAGCAATACCAGGGGATTGCTCCGAAAAATATTCCTATACAGTATTGTAATTGAATTATCAGGCGCTGCTTTACTATTTATTACATGGCCCAATGAGCTGATATTTAAAGGAATAGGGGAGAAGATATACTTTTCGGTATTTCATTCGGTTTCAGCTTTCAATAATGCCGGGTTTGGTTTATTTACTGACAATTTGTACGACATTACTGTTAGGCATGCCTATAATCTTCAGCTTGTTATAGCTGCACTTATTTCATTGGGAGGGATAGGATTCATTGTGCTGGAAGATGTATTTGGTTTAAAAAACATCTTACTCCGGCGTAAGGTTAAATGGAAAAGACTTCAGGCACATTCGCGCATTGCCCTGTATACTTCAGGAATATTGGTTTTATCGGGAGCGGTAGTATTTTACCTTGTTGAATTCAACCATTCGATTGAAGGATATGGGATTTATGGCAGTATAGTTTCATCTATATTTCAATCCGTGACCTGCCGAACTGCAGGATTTAATTCGGTCGACTTTACCCACCTGGGCCAACCTGTTCTAATCTTCATGATGTTCCTTATGTTCATCGGGGCATCACCGGGCTCAACTGGAGGCGGTATTAAAACAACAACTTTTTCGGTTATACTTCGTTCAGCTTTAAGTACAATCAGGGGACGAAAAAACGTAGAAATCGTAAAACATACTATTTCGGGTGATACCATTAGCAAAGCTTTTTCGATAGCATTGTTTTCAATTTCGCTTATCTTTATTTCTACATTTATGTTATCGATTACCGAACCCGATAAGAGTTTTATCAGCCTCTTGTTCGAAGAAATATCAGCATTCGGCACAGTTGGTTTGTCAACCGGAATTACATCTTCCTTAAGCTTCGCAGGAAAAACTATAATCATTCTTACCATGTACATTGGAAGGATAGGCACACTTACACTGGCTCTGGCTATAACAAAGCGAATAGTATATACAAAATACCGGTATTCGGAAATTAATGTACTGGTTGGCTGATAACCAACTGTCAATCAAATTAAATTCGGATGGAATTTATGTTACGAAAGTGTTATTGCTGTAGATTCTGAAGTAAGACATATCTGACCCTGATTTAAATGTTGTCCCACAGTTGTTAGCCCGTTAACCCAAAAAAGTACAAAAATGCTATAAAAAAAGAAAGGAGAGGTGGTCATCCTCTCCATTCAGTGTTTTTTAATTATTTGCAAGAAAAAAAAAATGCTGTTCGATTATTTTCAGGGGCTAAAGTATAATTATCTCACAAATAATGAATACAAATCATTGTTAAAAGTTGTTAATAAAAACTATTCCTTTTAGTCGTCTGATTCTTTTTCCTGTGATTTTTCCTTGTCTTCATCTTCTTCCCTTTCATCATTTTCTTTCATATCGAGTGTTGAATCAAAGAAGTCCTCATCTTTATCCGATTTGGTGTCAATTTTTACAGGTACTTTTATCAGGTAACTGGCTTCTTCCGTATCAAGTGTTATAGCAAAAAAGAAAGAACCACCTGGAAGAGGGACTTTAGTTGTATGATTGATCCAGCCCAAAGGATATTTTTTCCGAATGGCTTCCATTAAATCAGGAGTGACATTCGCATAGTTGATTATCAGCTTTTTACGATTTTGTTGCATTTGTTTTGCAATTTTTTCAGAATGAGAGCGCAATTATACGCAAGAAAAATAAAACAACATAGGTTTTTTGATAAATTAACAAAGATTTTTTATCAACCTGCCGTCTAATTAACTTTTTCAAGAACGATTGCAGTGCGGCATGTAAAATAAATGCTTAGCTGGTTGGTTGAGGTAGTTTCATCGAATTGGGTCGAATATACCATTTCCTCATTTATCCTTCCATGTCCCCCGAAATTTGCATGATCGGTGTTAAGAATTATTTTGTATTTCCCAGCCTCAGGTACTACAAAAGTATATCCGGGAATTGACCCGTCAGCATGGAAATTATAAAGAAATATCAATCCTGCTCTTTCATAAATAAGACACTTGTTTGTTTCATCACAATTTAACTGATTGGCATACAGCGTACTTAAGAGCTTACTTTCCTTCATTGTTTTAATCATTGCCCGGTCAAAATCTGAAAGGTAATGATATCGCAGCAGCGGATTATCCATTAATGACCAGTGCCGGCAGGCATGCTTATAACTCCAGTCGTTGCCTTCGCGCGGAAAATCGATCCACTCCGGATGTCCGAATTCATTGCCCATGAAATTCAGGTACGCCTGGCCACCAAGCGAAATTGTGATAAGCCTTAGCATTTTATGGAGTGCAATACCTCTTTCAACTACTATATTTTCATCCGACGACTGCATATTGAAATACATCTCTTTATCCATCAGCCTGAAAGCTATCGTTTTATCACCGACCAACGCCTGATCGTGCGACTCGCAGTAGGTTACAGTTTTAACATAAGGCAACCTGTCGTTTAATACCTGCCACATTTCGCCCATGCTCCATTGTTCGTCAGGAACATCTTTCAGGTACTTAATCCAGAAATCAGGAATTCCCATGCCCAACCTGTAATCAAATCCAAGCCCTCCATCTTCGATAGGGAAAGTCAGCCCAGGCATTCCTGAAACATCTTCGGCAATAGTGACTGACTGAGGATTTATGGAATGGGCCAGATGGTTGGCTAGCTGAAGGTATGTAACAGCATCGAATTCAACACCCTGTGTGAAATATTTATCAATATGATCAATGGGTTCATCGCCATGGTGAAAATACAGCATCGAACCTACACCATCAAAACGAAATCCATCAAAATGAAATTCTTCAAGCCAGAAACGGATATTCGATAAAAGGAACTGAAGAACTTCGGTTTTGCCATAATCGAAAAGCTTCGAATCCCAGTTGGGATGTTCGCCCCGGCTTCCGGCATGAAAATACTGGGTTTCAGTTCCATCAAATAGATTTAAACCTTCGTGAAGGTTCTTCACTGTATGCGAGTGAACAAGATCCATAATAACGGCAATGCCCATACTATGTGCCGTAAGTATAAGATTTTTAAGATCTTCGGGGGTGCCGAACCTGGATGAAGGAGCGAAAAAACTCGACACATGGTAGCCAAAAGAGCCGTAATAAGGATGCTCCTGTATAGCCATAAGCTGAACAGCATTGTAACCAGCCTTTTTAATCCTGGGGAGAATATTTTCGGTAAATTCGTTATACGTGCCGAGACCTTCTTTTTCCTGAGCCATGCCTACATGAGCCTCATAGATAAACAGGTCGCCAAGTTTGCGGATATCAAACTGATCATTTTCCCAATTAAATTCGGGCGAGAACCAAAGTTGTCCACTGAAATTTTTAGTATCCTCATCCTGAACTACTCTCCTGATATAAGCAGGAATCCGCAGCTGATCGCCAATGGAACTCTTTACAAGAACTTTTATTTTACTTCCGTGCGAAAACACCGACTTATAGTACTCGGCACTTATTTTAATTTCCCAAATTCCATTGTCCTTTTTTTGCAGGGGATGTGAAAACTGATTCCATTTATTGAAATCACCTGTAAGAAACAAGCCATGAGCACCGGGAGCCCATTCACGGTATACCCAGCAATTTTCAGCAGGAATAAAGTGAATGCCCATATATTCATAGGCAGAAGCAAAATGCTCAATGCTGCCCGAAATGTTTTCAAGAATTCCTAATTTCGCAATAAACCTGTTATGCCTGGCTGTAATTTCGCCAGCTGCTTGTTCCAGCCATGGATCCAATTCAATTAGCCGCGGTAGTTTCTCTTTATTTTTCATCATTCCTGGTCAAATCTGATATTTCGTTAACTTACGCTGATTCCTGCAATTTAAGGTTTAATTTCCAAAAATGGACATTTTTTATACTCTTTCCAGATAACTATCTATTTTACAGGATAATATATATTCGTCTGCCATTTCCCTGAATCGGATTCCAGATTTGGATTGGAAACATATTCTTCCCAGGGTGGACCTGTAACTGTTAACTCCCTGTTTTTAATGCATGTTTGTAATGCCTTATATGCACTTTGTATTGAATGATAGGGCCCGAAATATTTTATCAAAACAGTTTTGCCCGATTCTTTCAAAGTACAGTTCAATCCGTCTTTAACAGGGGTAAGGGAATCAATAGGTATACATGCTTCAATATCAAAAATACTGTCAGTACTATAATGAAAGATCGCCAGGGGAGGGGCTGAAGGAGTTAGTTTGCCCGATTTCATAAAACGGGCCACTTTCTTATACATCGTCGTCAGTTTCGACGAAATTGTTGCCTGCGAAGCCGTGTCACGCAACGAAAGGAGTACCTGAGCCGGTAAGGCAGAATCTATAATTTCGAACCCATTCACCTTTTTAATCTCTTTCACCAGCCTTTCAAGGTTAGATAATCCCCTAACTAAATCAGGGCCGACCATACGATCCGAAAATAGTCCGAACCACCTTGTTAAAGGATTCATACCAAGATCTGTTTCTATGTTCCAGATAACTTCAATACTATCTTTTACCTGTATAAAGTGGAATTCACCGGTTGATTTGCCATTTTTTCCATAATCCATAAGTACCTGTACCCATTTGTCGGTCACACTTGAATGAATGGAAATACAACCATTTCCAATATTCTTATCCTGGCTATACCAGGTATATCGTGATCCAACGCCTGATGCTGGTCCGGAGAAACTAATCTGCATATTTGTATCTAACTGCAGCCAGGGCGACCATTTCTCCCAGTTCGTCAATGTATTAACCTGTACATAGATGTCATGCACTGATGCTTTCATCATTCTTCTTCTTTCAACATTAACTTTACGGGAAAGGAAAAAACCAATAGCTAATACCGCCAGAGCTGTAAAAGAGATAAAGAATAGTATACGCCTTACTGTCTTCATTACATAACAAACAAATAGTTCTGTAAAAATACAAAATAATAATAAGATTGTATTTGGAAGAATTACCCTGTTTTTATTTGTTAGACTTAATTTAAATCACTTGCCTGCAGAACGATTTTTAATTATTTTTACACCTGAATTATAAAACCCAACGTATGAAAACTCTAATTTTTATTTCATTAATTGTTATATCCTTATTTTCAGCATCCTGTACCGAAAAAATAGGTGGAAATGCCGATCTGCAGACGATTGATTTTGTAGTTCTGAAATCAGATTGGGTAGAATATGGTATTCTTGGAACTCCGGGATATGGTTTTGCTGTTGACCTTATTATGCCTGAACTTACTGACAATGTTATACAGAACGGTATGGTTAGCCTTTATATCAAATCAGGCGAATCATGGACTCCGGTACCTGTTTACATTTATCATGATGGCTATCAGGGTGGATACATCTATGCTCTGAAAAGAGGATTATTTTCGATAGAGTATTACGAAAGTGATCAGCAGACTATAAGGCCAGAAACTCAGACTTTTCGGCTTGTAGTTGTTCAACCTATTTAAAAAACCTGAATCAAATCAGGAAAGCCTCGCGTAGTGAGGCTTTTTTAATGGCATCCTTTGCATTTTTCATGTACGCCTCAATTATTAGCTAAATATCTCATTAATAATCATATGGAAAGAGAAACAAAAATAGAATGTCCCAATTGCGGTGCTGAGATTAACGTAAATGAGATTCTATACCATCAGCTTGAAGATGATTTTAAGAAAAGATATACAGCTCAGCTTGCTGAAGAAAAGAAAAAATATGATGCCGAACTTGAGCTTTTGAATATACAGAAAGATGAATTCGAGAAGAAAAAGCAAAAGGAAAATGAACTCTTTCAGGAAAAATTGCAGTCGAAACTAAAAGAGGAGCGGATTATTATCGAAAAACAGCTTAAGACGAAAATCACGGAAGAGCAGTCGGAGCAGGTTGCAAATATGCAAAAGGAACTGCTGGAACAATCCGAAAAACTGAAAGAATTAAGTAGGAGCAGGGCTGAAATAGAAAGGCTTAAAAGGGAAAAAGATGAGCTGAAAGACAGTGTAATGGCCGAAGCTGAGCGTACACTCAATCAAAAGCTTGTTGAAGAAAAGGATAAAATCAGAAAAACCGAACAGGATCGTAATGAACTGGCAATAAAAGAATTACAGAAACAGCTCGAAGATCAGAAACGACTTACCGAAGAGATGAAACGTAAGCAGGAGCAAGGCTCCATGCAATTACAGGGTGAAGTGCAGGAACTGGCAATCGAAGAATGGCTTGCAGCAAGTTTTCCTCTCGATACCATCGAAGAAATTAAAAAAGGAGCCAGGGGTGGCGACTGCATTCAAACTATCCACACCCGCACAAAGCAAAATTGCGGCACTATTTATTATGAAAGTAAACGCACCAAGGACTTTCAACCCAGTTGGATTGAGAAATTCAAGAATGATATTCGCGACAGAGGCGCTAATATCGGAGTACTTGTAACGGAAGTTCTGCCATCGGATATGGATCGGTTGGGGCTCAAAGACGGTATCTGGATATGCACCTATGAAGAATTTAAAGGACTCTGCAAGGTATTACGCGAATCCATCGTACAGGTAAGTAACGCTATAGTATCGCAGGAAAATAAAGGCGACAAAATGAGTTTGTTGTATGATTTCCTGACCTGTAACACATTCAGGCTGCAGATAGAATGTATTGTTGAAGGCTTTACCCAAATGCAGACAGAATTGGAAAGCGAAAAACGAGCTATGCAACGAATCTGGAAATCACGCGAAAAACAGCTTGAGAAGGTAATTTTCAATACAATTGACATGTACGGTTCTATAAAAGGAATTGCAGGAAACGCAATAGGAACGGTTAAATCGCTTGAATTACCACATGCTGATTTCCAGGAAGAAACCGAATCTGGTGATCAGGAGAATTAAGTTCTTGGTTATTTCCGGTATCATTTCTGATTTAAACATAAGTATATTTTTACATATATAGATTTAGTGTGAGTTTTTTCATATTATTGCAGCTAAAACCTCTTTAAAATGAAAAGATCTTTACCCTCATTATTGCTATGTGTGCTTTTCTTTTTCCAACTCAATACTTCTTTCGGTCAGAAAAATTCAAAATCTGTACTTCTGAGTGAAGACTTTGATGGACTAAGCGTTTTGCCAACAGGCTGGGCAGCCTATACCGCCGGTTGGGATATGGTTTTTGCAGCCACCGATCAGATTCACTTTTTTAAGCAGAGTTCAACTGCCGACCAGTTAATCCTTTTAACCCCGACGCTTGATCTGACAAACGCCACACAACTTACATTTGACTTTAAAAGTGTAAATGCTGTAACTACGCTAAAAGTTGGAACCATGTCAAATCCAACCAACCCATCTTCTTTCGTTTTACTTACTTCATTTCAGGCCGATACAGCCTTTCATACCTACACCGTTCCACTTGGCACGCTAACTGGCAACAACCACCTGGCTTTCAGCTGGAACGGCGTCTTTTTTTATACGGCTCTGCTCGATAATGTGCTGGTAGTTGACGATCCAATTGTTTTTGGAGCTCCGGCAGGAGTGAGCAACCTTCGGATTACGCCATCCCCAACAGGTAATCTTACGGCTGCTGTTTCCTGGACAAATCCATCCCTGGATGCTGATGGAAATCCTTTGACCGATCTGGACTCAATTGTACTCCAGATAAACGGGCAACACTATAAAACATTCAACCTGGTACAGATAGGCTCTCCGTTTACAACTACTGTTAATGTTCCTGTTCCTGGATTTTATGCTGCTACGGTAATACCGTATAACTCATCGGGTGCAGGCGCCACACAGACCACATCACCTGTATGGGTGGGACTCGATGTGCCTGCAGCACCTCGCAATCTTACACTCAATTCCATTGAACATACCGCCACACTTACCTGGTCAAAACCTGACAGCGGTGCATCCGGACAATATTATAATGGAATAGTTGATTTTTACAATGTCATACGTGCCGATGGTAAACCCATGGTAGTGCCCGGAACGGATACCACCGTTACATTTATGAATGATGAACCCGGAACTTTCAACTTTAAAGTCATACCTTATAATGCATCGGGCGAAGGCATTTCGGCAACTTCAAATGCACGGGCCTTCTTAATTGATGATTATCTGCTTTGGGAAGACTATTGGGTTTCAGTACCGGCGCTGGACTGGACCAAGCAGGGATACGATGAATATTCATGGTGGCAATTCCCCTGGGATGATGCCGGAGGAGAAGTTCCTGAAATGGTATTTCAACGTGACGATGGCCCCTCAGTAGGCGAATCACGCATGGTTTCACCTGTATTAAATACCTCCGGCCTTGGAGCTGTAACTCTCGAATTTAGCCAGATGCACCTTGCTGTTACAGGTGGATATAATTTTATGGTAAAAACCTCCAGCGATGGTGGTGTTAACTGGCATACAGCCTGGACTATTCCCGTAAAGGAAGAAATCGCTGCTCAAAATGTTTCACTTGTAATTCATAACAGTGATGTTGGATCTGCTTCTTTTCAATTTGCACTGGCTATTTCGGGCGGACAATTTCAAAATGAATATATTGCACTGGATAATATACGGCTGAAACCTGTTGCAGGTATCGATATGGCTGCAAAAGAAATCCAGTTGCCGGTTGTTGTTCATCCTGCGGATGTGTTAGTTCCAAAAACTGTTATCCAAAGTCTGAGCGCAACCGATATGGATTATAGTATTCACATGACGATAAGCGATGAAACTGGCGTTATATACAACTCAATGGTGAATACTACAATAGTGAGTGGTTCATTCGATACAGTTACGTTCGAAAACTGGAATGTAGTTGAAGGTGCATACAGAACAAGAGTTGTTGTTAGCTGTGCCGGGGATGTGAACCAGGTAAACGACACAATTTTCCGGGATTTTACAGCATATTATACTTCGGCCAGGAGCATGGTTATACTTGAAAAAGGAACCGGAACCTGGTGTACTTATTGTCCGGGAGCCGCTATGGGTTATGAAGACCTTCTTGAAAACGGAAAACCTGTAGCGTTGATATCCTACCACAGCGGCGATGTGTTTGTGACTCCAGAAGGAACGCAAAGACTTAATTATTATGGTGTTACAGGTTACCCAACCGTAATTTTTGATGGATTAAAGCCTTCGGTAGGAGGGAATCATTCCCAAAGTTTATATGGCACTTACCTGCCATTTGTTGAAGAAAGAATGAGCATAGAATCACCGATACAAGTATCATTGTCAGACTATAATTATACGGATAAACTTCTCTCAGCAAAAGTAAATATTGCATCTCTTTCGCCTATTAAGAATAAAAACCTGGTACTTCGGGCTGTGCTAACTGAATCGCATATTCAATACGAATGGCAGGATCAGACCGAGATAAATGCGATGGAAAGGCTTATGTTTGGCGGAGCTGCAGGTACAGCCATCGATTTAGCTGATAAAAACGATAATCTGACAATCAGTTATACTATTGATCCTTCGTGGGTATTAGGCGAATTGAAGCTGGTAGTTTTCGTTCAGGATACTGTTACTAAAGAAATCTTCAACGGAGATATGCAGGTGCCATTAAGCATTCATGAATACAATAACGAGAAGCTCGGAATTTTCCCTAATCCTGCCCGTGATGCCGTTTATATTACAAACCCGGCCTCAGCATCACAAGGCTCGCTGCTTGCAACTGTGAGTGATTTAATGGGAAGAATCATGATTACTTCACAGGATATAAACCAGAACAGTAAAATTGATGTATCCCGACTGAATAACGGCTTTTATCTGATTAAACTGACTGACGGTGAAAGGACCTGGTTCGCAAAGCTTGAAATTGCGCGATAGTTGGTTTTGAAATAAATTTTAGTCAGGAAAATGGCTTTAAAAATGCCTTACAACATCTGTAAGGTATTTTTTTTTGTTTTTAGTAAAGTGTAAGTTTAGCTAAGTGATGGATTTAAGTGATTAGCGATTTACGAAGTGGTTATAAACCGTGAAGATTTTAATTCTTCCAGATTCAGGTATTCAACTGAAATCATTTGTATTTTGTTTCCACAGATATATGATCGTATTTTTATCATTTCAGCAATAACATGCTTTTCCACATAAGGATTCATTTCAGTAGTAAAGTTGAATAGTATTACCCTCAAAATAGCTCAAAATTAACACCCATAATTAATATTATGTTAAATAGCATTTCTGAAAAAAGAGCCGGACATCATGCCGGCTCTCCTTTTCTCATTATCAGGTAATATTACATATTACTCAGCTTAGCATTGATAACGCTTAATTTATCAGTTATTTTTAAGCGGGTATAAATTTCTTTCAATGAAATAAGAGTTGGTTTATCCTGTGCCTGAAGCGTTTCGCATTTTTCGAGATACGGTAAAGCAAGATTCAGATAGTTATTTCCATCGGCCAACATATTATCGTATTTCACTGTTTCGCTTATCGGCAGTTTATTTGCTTCGTTTATAACTTCGCCGCCTTTATTAAAATATAATGCACCCAGGTTGAACAACGCATCGAAATAATTCGAATCAACGGCTAAGGTTTCTTTGTACGATTTGATGGCTTCGTTGAAGTATTTAGTTCTTTCATCCTCAGGAAGTTTGGTATCATTTTTCAGCAGATCATAGGTTACTCCTACTGCGTATAGAACCGAAACATTTTTGGGTTCTTTCTCTTTAGCAACCATCAGGCTCGAAATCGCTTTTGCATGGTTATTTGTAGAAATATACATATTAGCCTCAGTAATTATAAGATCCGTATTACCAGGGAAAGCAGTTTTACCCAAATCTAATATACCTGTAGCTTTATCGAGATCGCCTTTATCTTTATATAAGTTTGCGAGTGCTGAATAAATACTTACCTCTTTCATTTTAATATCAACCAGGAATTGGTATTTTTCAATGGCTTTATCGAGGTAAGCTTTATCAGCGGCT
Organism: uncultured Bacteroidales bacterium; assembly: GCA_903822525.1. Taxonomy (GTDB): domain Bacteria; phylum Bacteroidota; class Bacteroidia; order Bacteroidales; family UBA4417; genus UBA4417. Next base: position 22,250 of record CAIJPI010000013.1, read on the forward strand.
GCCTTTTTCTCGAGGCATAAAGCTGCACCGTAATGGGCCAGGGTATCCGTGGTATGGTTTTCTTTGCTGATATTAATTGCCTTATCAAAAAGTGGCATGGCATTGTCAAAATCATTCTGCTGAAAAAACGAGATCCCTGCGTTGAAAAATTCGCCTCCAATAGCACCCAAACGTGCTGCAATATCAGGTTTATATTCTTCTTTGGTATCCAGTGCGCTTGCTTTCGTATACGCATCATAAGCAATATTCAGAGCATCAGGAGCCAGTATTGCTTTTGCCGGGGAAATCTGAATATCCAGATAAATACCACCTTTGTAATACCATACTTTGGCGTCAGAAACAGCTTCAGGATAAGCAACAGCTTTGTCAATAAATTCTTTAGCCTTTACTAAATCCTTTTTCATCCAATAGTTGTATGCTGAAGTACGGTCTTTCTTCATCTGAGCGAAAGCAGCACTCACCAGCATAATTAGGGCAAATAAAACAAGAGTTCTTTTCATTTCCTTAACTTTTTAAAATTTGATTATTATTTTAGTTAATGTTTAATTATTTACTATAAAAATTATTCCTCTGTACCTGGTTCAATAGCTTCGGTTTCTGCAACTGTTCCATCATCGGTATCACCGTCGATGCTTTCGGCACCTTCCAACCCTTCGAGGAGTTCCAGATCATCTGTTTCTTCCAGTTCGCATTCCACTTTTGCAACAGCTGCAATTCCATCCTCATCTTTCAGGTTTATCAGCCTTACTCCCTGGGTAGCCCGACCCATTACTCTCAGATCGCTTACACCCATGCGGATTATAATTCCGGAGAGATTTATGATCATTAAGTCATCTGTGTCTATCACATTTTTAATTGCAATGAGGCTTCCGGTTTTTTCGGTAACATTTATGGTTTTAACACCTTTCCCTCCCCTGTTTGTTACCCTGTAATCGTCGAGATCCGAACGCTTACCGTATCCTTTTTCGGATACTACCAGGATAGATTCTTCCGGCCCATTCACACATATCATGCCAATAACCTCGTCATTTTTCCCTCCCAGCGTTATCCCTCTTACTCCGGTTGCAGTACGGCCCATAGGTCGGACTGTTTTTTCATTAAAACGTATTGCCCTGCCACTGCGCAATGCCATCAGTACTTCGCTGGTGCCATTGGTAAGCCTTGCTTCAAGCAACTGGTCGCCTTCATTAATATTGATAGCATTGATACCATTCTGGCGCGGCCTCGAATAGGCTTCGAGTGACGTCTTCTTGATAGTTCCTTTCTTGGTACAAAGAATAATAAAATTGCTGTTTACATATTCTTCATTTTTTATGTCTTTCAGATTAATAATTGCTCTTACCTTGTCATCCGACTCAATATTCAGCATATTCTGAATGGCTCTGCCTTTCGAGGTTTTTCCACCTTCAGGTATTTCGTAAACTCTTAACCAGAAAACTTTCCCCTTTTCGGTAAAGAAAAGCATGTAGTTGTGCGCAGTAGCGATATACAGGTGTTCGAGGAAGTCTTCTTCCCTGATATCCGTTCCGCGTGCACCACGTCCTCCCCTGCTCTGCCTGCGGTATTCAGTAAGCGGTGTGCGTTTCATATACCCCATATGGGAAATGGTAATCACAACAGCTTCGTCGGCAATAGTATCTTCAATTCTGAAATCTTTTGCACTGAGTTCGATACGGGTTTTACGTTCATCGCCGTATTTATCCCTGATTTCGATAAGTTCAGTTTTAATGATTCCAAACTGAAGCGTTTCGTCTGCAAGTATGCTCAGGTAATATGTGATGATCTTCATCAATTCAGCATATTCTTCTTTTAGCTTATCACGTTCGAGGCCGGTAAGGCGCTGTAAACGCATATCAAGAATAGCTTTGGCCTGGATTTCGCTGAGCGAAAAACGTTCCATCAGATTCGTCCTTGCTTCTTCAGGTGAAGCAGCAGCCCTGATAATCCGGATTACTTCATCAATATTATCGAGAGCAATCAAAAGACCTTCAAGAATATGTGCACGTTTCTGAGCTTCAGCAAGTTCGAACCTTGTACGCCTGAGAATTACTTCGTGACGGTGATCGATAAAATGGCCGATCAACTGTTTAAGGTTAAGCTGATAAGGGCGTCCTTTAACCAGTGCAATGGCATTGGTGCTGAATGAAGTTTGAAGCGCAGTATACTGATACAATTTATTCAGCACAACATTCGAAACAGCATCTTTTTTCAGTTCATATACAATCCGGAGTCCGTTACGGTCACTTTCATCGCGGATATCATAAATTCCTTCAATTTTTTTCTCATTAACAAGATCAGCTGTCTTTTTAATCATTTCAGCCTTGTTAACCTGATAAGGTATGGAAGTAAATACAATTGCTTCCCGGCCTTTTTCGTCGGTCTCGAAAGTAGACTCACCCCTCATTACCAAACGGCCACGACCGGTTTCATACGCTTCGCGCACGCCTTCGTAACCGTAAATTATACCACCGGTAGGGAAATCAGGAGCTTTGATATACTTCATCAGGTCCTCTATAGTAATTTCCTTATCGTCGATATAGGCGATGCAGCCATTAATAATTTCCGTAAGGTTATGAGGCGGAATATTGGTAGCCATACCAACAGCAATACCGGAAGTTCCGTTAATTAACAGGTTAGGTATTTTGGCAGGTAATACTGTAGGTTCTTCGAGAGTATCGTCAAAATTCAGCTTAAAGTCGACAGTATCTTTATCAATATCTGCCAGCAATTCCTCGGCTAATTTACGAAGGCGGACTTCGGTGTAACGCATGGCAGCAGGACTGTCGCCATCAATTGACCCAAAGTTACCCTGACCATCAACCAAAGGATAGCGTAATGACCAATCCTGGGCCATACGCACCATGGCATCGTAAACCGATGTATCACCATGTGGGTGATATTTACCAAGAACTTCCCCTACAATACGGGCTGATTTCTTGTACGATCGGTTGGAAAGTACGCCTAAATCAAGCATGCCGTATAATACCCTTCTATGAACAGGTTTTAGTCCATCGCGCACATCGGGAAGTGCACGCGATACAATAACCGACATCGCATAATCGATGTAGGCACCTTTCATTTGTGTTTCTATATTAACAGGTAATATTCTTTCCCCGTCCTGAATGTTATCCATTTCTTAAACCCTTCATTTATAACAACTTAAGTTATCGCCAACAGTACAACGAAAGTACGCTTTTTTTTGATATAAAAAATGCAATTCAATGCTTTTTCAATACAATTTCAAACATTTGCCTGTTGATAACATCAAAATACTGAAAATGAATGTTTAAGCAAAGAAAAGTGATTCATACCGGAAAACTATTTGCAGACTTGTATGTTTATATTGTAATTTTGAGGTGGTTTTAATAAATATGAATTAATAAGAATTAGGATAGTAAAATACATGGAAGCAAAGTTCTCACAGAGAGTAAAAGATGTATTGTCTTTTAGCCGCGAAGAGGCTATCAGGCTGGGGAATGAATATATAGGCGTTGAGCACCTTCTTCTGGGTATGATCCGCGAAGGGGAAGGCCTGGCCATCCGGATTCTGGGATACCTGAATGTGGATATGGCTGAATTGCGCCGGACCATAGAAACTGCAATTATCAATCCTGCAAACCGGAATAAAGCAAATGACAATCTCCCACTGGTGAAACAAGCCGAACGTGCGTTAAAATTAACATACCTGGAAGCCAAACTTTTCAACAGCGAATTAATTGGTACAGAACATCTTATGCTTGCTATTCTGAAAGATGAAGACAACCTTGTTACCCGATCAGTTAAAAAATATAATGTGGACTACGATTTATTTAAAGAAGAGGTAAAATCATACCTGATATCCGGCGAAGATGCTTCACAGTCTTCAGAAGAACGTGAAAAATCATTCGGTGAAACGGATTCCGACCCCAAGGATGAACTTTCGGGCGGCTCACAGGATGATGATCCCGATGAAGGAGGTGGTGGGATCGAAAATCTGAAGAAGACCGCCGACAGCAAATCAAAAACCCCTGTGCTCGACAATTTTGGCCGTGACCTTACGAAAGCAGCAGAGGAAAACCGACTTGATCCCATAGTTGGGCGAGAGAAAGAACTTGAAAGGATTTCGCAAATCCTTAGCCGTCGCAAAAAGAACAACCCCATACTGATCGGCGAACCCGGAGTTGGAAAGTCAGCTATTGCCGAAGGACTTGCACTGCGTATCATTCAACGTAAAGTTTCAAGAGCCTTATTTAACAAAAGAGTTTACACCCTCGATCTGGCATCGCTTGTTGCCGGAACAAAATACCGCGGACAGTTTGAAGAACGCATGAAGGCTGTTTTGAACGAGTTGGAGAAAAACAGGGATATTATTCTGTTTATTGATGAAATCCATACCATTGTTGGAGCCGGTAATGCCAGCGGATCGCTTGATGCCAGCAATATGTTCAAACCAGCTCTGGCACGTGGCGAAATACAATGCATTGGTGCTACCACCCTGGATGAATACCGTCAGTATATCGAAAAAGACGGCGCTCTCGAACGCAGGTTCCAGAAAATAATTGTTGATCCTACCTCGCCCGATGAAACGGTTACCATTCTGAACCAGATAAAAGAAAAATACGAGGATCATCACCTGGTAAAATATACTCCTGAGGCCATCACTGCCTGTGTAACGCTAACTAACCGCTACCTGACCGACAGATGTCTTCCTGATAAGGCTATTGATGCTCTTGATGAATCTGGCGCCCGCGTTCACATCTCGAATATGCATGTTCCGGTTGAGATTGTAACAACCGAAAGCCTTATAGAAGATATCAGGCAGAAGAAAATGAAAGCCATAAAAAGCCAGAAATATGAGGAAGCTGCACGCTATCGTGATGATGAGCGAAAAGCACAGGCTCAGTTAGAGGCTTTGAAACAGAAATGGGAGGAGGATTCAAAAGTCAACCGCCAACTGGTAACTGAAGACAATGTTGCCGAAGTGGTTGCCATGATGACTGGTGTACCTGTACAGCGGATTGCCGAAAACGAAAGTTCCCGCCTGATGAATATGGAGCTTGAACTGGGTGGTTCGGTGATTGGCCAGGAATTGGCAATCAAAAAAGTAGTGAAAGCTATTCGCCGTAACCGCGCCGGGCTTAAGGATCCGAATAAACCAATCGGGACTTTTATTTTCCTCGGACCCACAGGAGTTGGAAAAACTCACCTTGCAAAGGTTCTTTCGAGGTATCTTTTCGACACTGAAGATGCCCTGATACGAATTGACATGAGTGAATACATGGAAAAATTCGCTGTTTCACGTCTTGTTGGTGCACCTCCGGGCTATGTTGGGTACGAAGAAGGCGGTCAACTTACTGAAAAAGTACGCCGTCGCCCCTACTCTATCGTTTTACTTGATGAAATCGAAAAGGCTCATCCTGATATTTTTCACATTCTGCTACAGGTGCTTGATGATGGTCAGCTAACAGATAGCCTTGGCCGGAGAGTTGATTTCAAGAATACGATTGTTATAATGACATCCAACATAGGATCCAGGCAGTTAAAGGACTTTGGTGCAGGCGTAGGCTTCAGTACAAGCGCACGCCAGTCGCAGAGTTCGAGCATTGCACAGAGTGTAATAGAAAATGCTTTGAAAAAATCATTTGCACCTGAGTTTCTGAACAGGATTGATGATGTGATCATCTTCGATTCGCTTGAACGTGAAGATATTCATAAAATCATTGATATTGAACTCTCGCATCTCTTTGACCGCATCCGTTCTATGGGTTATGAACCCCGTATAACAGAAAGAGCGAAGGATTATATACTCGAAAAAGGCTGGGATGAACAATTTGGTGCACGTCCGCTGAAAAGAGCCATCCAGAAATATGTCGAAGATATGCTGGCTGAAGAGATAATTCTCACAAAATTAGGCCCAGGCGATATCATCAATATCGATTTCAATCCCGAAATAAAGGATATGCAGATTGTGGTCGAAAAACACGAAGTAACAGCAATTGAAGAAACGCCCCCACCTACCGGGGAGGCTGAGTAATATTTACCCTACAAATTTTACAAAAAGACGCTTCCGTTTGAAGCGTCTTTTTTTTATTTCAAGAGATTACTCCTCATTAAATCAAGCAGTTAAAAATGCAAAACGTTCATCATTTTACTCACCATCCCATTCGAGGTAAAACTGATCAAGAAAAGCGAGCATGAAAGCATGTCGTTCTTCAGCCATTTTTCTTCCGGTTCCGGTATTCATCCGATCCTTCAGAAGCAGCAGTTTTTCATAAAAGTGGTTTAGTGAAGGTGCATCACTGTTTTTGTATTCTTCTTTCGTGAGATTAAGATTAGGTTTGACATCAGGATTATAGATGGCCCTTCCTTTGTGCCCGCCATAGTTAAACGTACGCGCAATCCCGATAGCACCAAGTGCATCAAGCCTGTCGGCATCCTGTATTACATCCAGCTCGGGAGATGTAAATTTTTGAGGAAGCTTACCTCCTTTAAATGAAATATTGGAAATAATATTTTCAACATGCTTAATTACTGAATCATCAACCTGTAGAGTTTGTAAAAACTCACGAGCCATGCGCGGGCCGATTTCTTCATCGCCACCGTGAAATTTCGAATCAGCAATGTCGTGTAATAATGCACCCAATTCCACTATAAAATTATCGACATTTTCAAAACCGGCAATATGCTTTGCTGTTTTCCAGACTCTGTATATGTGCCACCAGTCGTGGCCTCCTTCAGCATCTGACAAGCTGTTTTTCACAAAATCAATAGTACACTTTATAATATCCTGTTTTTCCACTTTATACTGTTTTATATCCGTGAAAGTAGAATATATTTTGAATATACAAATGGTGTCAACTAAAAAAAAATAAGCGTCCCGAACCGGAACGCTTATTTATAGTGGCATGTACTCCTGATCAGAATTTATAGGCATTATTTTCAATAAGCCTGTCGGCGATATGCCTGCGGGCTTCTTTAACATTAACACCTGCAACATTTGTCAATTTCCCGATTGCAGCATTCAGTTTTAGCGATTCCTCAGCGTTTGCGAACGAGTTAACGGCATCGCGTGCTGATTTGCGTACAAGGTCGGCAGTATCGTAAATAAAAACATCGAGCATATCGCGGAAGATAGCTGCATCTCCGGTCATACCCTGGATTTTTTCAACACGTAGTGACAGCGATTCGGCAATATAGGTTACCATGATCATTTCGGAAATATTGTTCATCACTTCCTGCTCCTTAACCAGTTTATTGTCAAAGAACCGGGTCACTCCGTGAATTGTGATCAGGCTTACTTTTTTGAAATTTGCAAGGTAGCGGCGTTTCTCATCATAGTAGCTTTCATTTTCAACTTTGCAGCTAGAGACATTTTCGAGGTCATTATAAAGCTTTTCAGCCGGGCCAAACAAGTCAAAGTCTCCTTTCTGCGCGCGTTTAATAGCTGTATCGGCAATGAGTAGCCGGTTAATTTCGTTGGTCCCTTCAAAAATGCGGTTAATACGCGAATCGCGGTAGCCACGCTCAACGGCCATCTCGGCCGAGTATCCCATTCCTCCATGAATCTGAACGGCTTCATCGATTACATAATCAAGAGCTTCGGAGCCATAAACCTTTAAAATTGCAGCTTCAACAGCATAATGGCTGATACCTTCGATGGTAGCACGGCCATAATCCATACCTGATTCTTTATTTATGGCAATCAGATCGTCAATATCTTTACTAACGCGATAGGTTGCTGATTCAGCAGCAAAGGTTTTAATAGCCTGTTGAGCAATTTTATGTTTGATGGCACCAAAAGTGGATATCTGAACGTTGAATTGCTTGCGTTCGTTGGCATACTTTACCGAATCGTTAATTGCCTTTTTAGCGGCTCCTAATACATTTGCACCCAGTTTTATACGTCCCATGTGCAGAATACTGAGAGCAATCCTGAAACCTTCTCCTTGCTTTCCTATCATATTTTCGACAGGAACTTTAACATCATTATAAAATATCTGGGCAGTAGACGAACCTTTTATACCCATCTTTTTCTCGTCAGGGGCAATAACGACACCTGGCATACTGCGCTCAACAATAAAAGCACTGAGGATACGATCGGTGCCCACTTTGGCAAATACGGTCTGAATATCAGCAAAATTGGCATTGGTGATCCACATCTTTTGTCCGTTCAGAATGTAATGTGAACCATCTTCGGATAGCCGGGCATTTGTTTTCCCTGCATTGGCATCACTGCCTGCGCCAGGTTCAGTAAGGCAATATGAGCCAATAAGCTCACCTGTTGCAAGTTGAGTAACATATTTCTGACGTTGGGCTTCACTACCGTAATAAGCTATAGGCAATGTGCCTATACCGCAATGTGCCATAAATGCTACCGAGAAAGAATACCCTGCGCCAATCGTTTCGGCGGCCAGCATCTGGGTAACAAAGGATTGGCCGAAACCACCAACATCCTCAGGTAACGCGATTCCCATCAATCCAAGCTCTCCTGATTTTTCAAGTGTAGTTCTCATCAGTTTAATATCCGGACTATCGATTTTATCCATATTCGGATAAACCTCAGTCTCAAGAAAATCCTGGCAGGTTTGCGCAATCATCAATTGTTCGTCATCGAATTCTTCAGGTATAAAAACATCTTTGGCTTCGACAGTATCCACAAGGAACTCACCGCTTTTTAATACTTTTCTGTTTTCCATTTTCTGCAAATCGTTGTTAATATATGGCTTATTATGTTTGTCTCAAAAACAGGAAAAATCTTTCAACCTTACAAATTATTTCATCCGATTTAAAGCATCCCATTGAAAAGCCTTTTTCAGGATACCTGTCTGATTGCGGGTGTTGTAAGGATTCAGAAATCCGGGCGAAAAGTACAAAATAACATAACCTGGATTTGCATATGTTAATAAATATTTAATAGCAAGATATGAAAGGAAATAGCATAAAAAAAAAGAACGCCCTGAAAAGAGCGCTCTATATGGTTAACTGTTGTCAATCAAAATTTTACGTATTCACTACCTGTTTATTCGGACAGGCAAAGTATCTACATTTTAAAGTCATTAATATCTTTTGGATGACAGTTATTGATAAAACTTACAGCGGAAATATTTTCAGCCCGGCCTTTACGGATAAAAATATCAGCTGATTTAGCATAGACTTCACTTCTGTTGGCATCATAAAGCAGCAGATATCCAATCAAAACATTAGCGGCCATTTCAACCAGACGACGTGCATGAAAATCAAAATATTCATTATCGTTGAATTCATTCACTTTCTCAACCGTTTTCCCATATTGTTCGGTCATTTTTTCGAGTGTGCCCCTGAGGTATTCCAATTCGGGTTTCACAGCTAACTGTCCGCGTTCGCGCATGTTTGAAAGGTAAGCTCCGTTACCAACGCTGCGCAGCGCTGCAACCACCTGAAGCTGTGAGGTTCCTTCGTAAATAGTTGTTATGCGGGCATCGCGATAAATACGTTCGATCGGAAAATCTTTCATATAGCCTGTACCGCCAAAAATCTGAATGGCATCATAAGCAATCTGGTTGCATCCTTCGCTCGAATATAACTTTACCAGCGGGGTAAACATATCTGCAAGTTTCTGATACATTTTAGCCTCCTGACGTTCTTCCGTTTCCAGTTTACGATCGTGTGAAGTAAAATTATAGGCTTTGTAAATATCAACGTATCTGGCAGTTTCATAAAGTAAAGTACGCATGGCATCAATCTTTACTTTCATATTGGTAAGCATCTCATATACAGCAGAGTATTTTATGATAGATTTACCAAATTGCTCACGTTCATTAGCATATTTAAAGGCTTCACGGTATGCTGCTTCAGCAATACCAACTGATTGAGATCCAACACCAAGCCGTGCTGAATTCATAAGCGACATAACATATTTGATCAGGCCAAGTTTGGTATCGCCGATCAGTTTTGCCGGAGCATTATGAAAAACGAGTTCGCAGGTAGGCGATCCTTTAATACCAAGTTTATTTTCGATACGGCGAACGGTAACGGCTTTTTCATTCCTGTCGTAAACAAATAACGAAAGGCCGCGGGCATCAGAAGTTCCTTCTTCCGAACGAGCCAGCACGAGTGAAATATCAGCATCGCCATTCGTTATAAAGCGTTTTACTCCATCCAGAAGCCACCTGTGCTTATGAATATCGTATGTAGCTTTAAGCTGAACTGCCTGTAAGTCAGAACCTGCATCAGGTTCAGTAAGATCCATGGCTGCAGTAGCTCCTTTATAAAAGCGTGGCAGGAACTCATTTTTTATTTCTTCGGAACCGAACTCATGTATAGTTTCGGCACAATCCTGTAATCCCCAGATATTTGCAAATCCTGCATCAGCACGCGATACAATTTCGCCTGACATTACATAAGGAACTGTTGGGATGTTGAGCCCGTCGTATTCACGCGGAAGTGTAAAGCCAACAAGTCCGGCTTTCACCAGGGCGTCGTAATTCTGCTGCGTTCCCCTGGCATATTTTACTTCGTTATCGATCAGCTCCGGTCCTTCTTTGTCAACGGATTCAGCATTAGGGCCAATGATTTCAGCGCTGATCTCACCAATGATTTCCATTACTTTATCGTAATTATCAATGGCATCTTCAAAATCGAGAGGCGCAAAATCGTATTTCTCTTTCTGGCTATAGCCTGACTCCTTCAGTTTCACTATTTTCTCCATCAGGGGATGGTTGAGATGAAACTTCAGATGGGGATTGTCGTTATAGAAATTTTCCATTATGGTCAGTTGATTTACTTCGAGTTTTTCTTGTAATATTTGATCATTTTCGGTATCACGTCAGCAACATTTCCGATGATTGTATAGTCGGCAATATTATTAATAGGAGCACTAATATCGGTATTGATAGAAATGATCTGAGCCGACTGATCCATCCCTGCCCTGTGCTGAACAGCACCTGATATTCCGCAGGCGATGTAAAGTTTAGGTCTTACAGTAACTCCCGTCTGGCCTACCTGGCGTTCATGTTCAACAAACCCGGCATCAACAGCTGCACGCGAAGCGCCAACCTGTGCGCCCAGTATATCGGCAAGTTGAAACAGCAGGTTGAAATTTTCCTTCGATCCAACACCATATCCTCCCGAGATAATAACCTGTGAATTCTTGATATCGATCTTGCTCTTTTCCATGTGACGCTCAATGATGGTAACTGCAAAGTCATCATCCTTAAGAATATTCTTGGCATCGATCTTTTTAAGTTTACCTTTAAACTTGTTTGAGAACACCTCCTTTTTCATCACACCTTCCCTTACTGTAGCCATCTGAGGACGAGTTTCAGGATTGATGATGGTTGCGATAATATTTCCGCCAAAGGCCGGCCTGATCTGGTACAGAAGATTTTTATATTCTGTCTGTGTTTTGTTTTCGAAATGGTCGCCGATTTCGAGACTGGTACAATCAGCGGTAAGGCCGCAACGGAGTGCTGAAGCAACGCGTGGGGCAATATCACGGCCAATGCTGGTGGCTCCGAAAAGGGCTATTTCCGGTTTTTCTTTTCCAAACAGATCAAGGATAATCGAAGCATGAGGAAGCGTGGTATAAGGGAATAGTCTTTCTTCATCGGCATAATGTATCACATCGACCCCAAACGGGTATAGTTGTGATTCAAGGTTTGAAACTTTATAACCGATTACAACAGCTTCCAGTTTAACATTCAGGTCAATAGCCAGTTTCTTGCCTTTCGATAAGAGTTCAAGGCTGACATCGGCTATCAATCCGTCCTCGGTAACTTCGCAATAAACAAATATGTTGTTCACGTGCTTTAGGTATTAGTCAGTAATATTAAATTTCTTGTTTATTTAGCCAATTATATGGCTGCTGATCAGATCCTGCATCAGAGTATCAATTTCCTTGTCGGTACTCCCCATTACTTTAGAATCTTTGTGCTGAAAAACAACATTTTCGATCTTTTTCACCTTGGTTGGCGAACCCGAAAGGCCCAGCATTTCAGTTTCAGCGTTTAAATCGTCGGCAGTCCACTCATCAATAAGCAGGTATGGCCTGTCGCTGTATAATTCGGTATAATCCTTTGTTTCGTTCTGAAGTTCGGTAACTGTGCGGGCATGCTTGTATTTCATAAGCAGTTTGGCAACACGCTGACGACAGACAGGAGCTGATCCATGAACAGTAATAGCTGCAGGCAAAGTAGAATTTACTACTTCCACTCCCCTTTCGAGACGGCGTTTAACGATAATTTTTTTTGCATCAACCGAAAGAATTTCTTCAGCATATGTTATCTGAGGAATACCAAGCTTTTCAGCAGTCTGTGGGCCTACCTGCGCAGTATCTCCATCTATGGCCTGCCTTCCGGATATAACCAGGTGATATGGTGCTAATTTTTTAACAGCCAGTGATAAAGCATACGATGTTGCCAGCGTATCGGAGCCCGCAAATTTTCGGTCGGTAATAAGATAACCTCTGTCGGCACCACGGTACATTGCTTCACGAATGATCTCAGCTGCACGGAAAGGACCCATGGTTAAAAGAATAACTTCAGCTTCAGGGATTTTATCCTTAATACTCAAAGCCTGCTCCAGGGCGTGTAAATCTTCGGGGTTAAAAATAGCAGGCAGGGCTGCCCTGTTAACGGTGCCATCAGCTTTCATGGCATCTTTTCCAACATTCCGGGTATCCGGAACCTGCTTGGCTAACACAATTATTCTAAAACGCATAAATCGTAAATCAGGTTGTGACTTTAAAAATCAGTTTTCTAAGCCAAATGTATTATGTGAAGGGAAATTGCTGTTGCAAAATTACACTTTTAAGATAAACTCCAAAATAAAAAAGCTGTAATGAAGCATGAATCAATGATTTAAATATGCAATAAAATGCATATCTACCTATATATGAATATGTTATCCTGTTCATATTTTGATTGAACAATAACCACAAATCGCCTGCTTGCAGGTGATTTCGTGATTCTAACAAAGACCTTAAAATGATATAGCAGGCATGAGGAATTTAAAGAAAATAACTGAAAATCTTGACCTGATTTTGTACTAAAACTAATAAACAGCCTGCAATACCTTACATTTAATAATCAATTAAACTACTGATTACAAATCAAGTGCCTGAACTATGAGTTCTGCAATATCTAAATTTTTAACATCCTCACTGTTTTTGTATTTCAGCCCGTCGGTGAGCATGGTCATACAAAACGGACAGGCCGTAGCTACTATTTTTGCTTCGCTACGTAATACTTCTTCTGTTCTTTCAATAAAGACCTCCTTTTTACCCGGTTCCGCCTCCTTAAACATCTGGGCACCACCTGCTCCACAACAAAATGAAAAACTTTTATTCCTTTCCAGTTCTACAAAATCGCTTGTGAGTTTCTTAAGAATACTGCGTGGTTCAGCATAAATATCATTTCCACGCCCCAGGTAGCACGGATCATGATAGGTGATTCGGGCATTACCAAGCATGCTTGAATCAATTTTAATGCTACCGTTTTCGATATATTTATCCAGGAACTGAATGTAATTAATAACTTCATAGTTCCCTCCGAGATCGGTATATTCGTTCTTGAATATATTGAAACAGTGGGGACAAATGGTTATTATTTTTTTTACTTCATAGCCATTGAGGATGGCAATATTCTGCAGAGCCTGCATCTGGTATAGCATTTCGTTTCCGGCCCTACGTGCTGGATCGCCGGTACACGATTCCTCTTTACCCAGAACGGCATAGCTTATATTGAGATGGGTCAGAATTTTGGCAAATGCACGGGTAACTTTTTTATACCTGTCGTCGAAAGCGCCGGCACAACCTACCCAAAAAAGGTATTCTGGTTTTTCGCCTTTAGCAAACAAATCGGCCATAACAGGGATTTCTATTTTCTTCGTTTCCATTGTGTGTCTTTATTGATCTATCATAAACTAATAAGGTTGCTATCCAAGCAACTTCCAACAACTTGATTATTTTATCAAAATAAGGTATTCGAACGCGCTTAATTCCAGTGTGTTATCCAACGAAACAGCCGTTCCATCCATAGCATCCTTCCAGGATATATTCCTTAGGCTGGCAGGTACAGTAAAGGTTTTGGACGAATTGCGTGTATTAACTAAAACAACAACCTTATCGTCCTGGGTTTCCCGTTCGAAAGCGGCGATGTCGGGATCGGAAAAGGATGTCAAAGTTCCGGAACGCAGGGCGGGATGTATTGCCCGAAGATTCATCAGCTGCTTATATTTAGCAAACATATCGGGGTTTGTAGTCCAGTTGATAGGCGAACGGCTGAAAAACGGAAGTTTTACCGGGCAACCGACTTCCTGTCCATTATAGATCAATGGGACACCGCCCATGAATGCTGAACAGACAAATGCGGCCATCGAAGCCTGTTTGCCTCCAAACAAGCCCAAAGGGGTATCGTCCCAGGCGCATTCGTCGTGGTTCGAGGTAAAGCGCAGCTTGTGGGAATTAGCCGGAATAGAGCCGTATTCGCTCAAATGAGTAGTATACAGTATACTTGCTGATTGGCTATATTTAAATACGCTTTTGTCTTTGGCAAAGAAATCCCAGCCAAAATTCAATTTGAAACCCGCCGCAAAATGATCCGGGCGCGAGCCTTCGGCCAACAAAATCATTTTCCGGTTGGGGATGTTCATAAGAGAATCTATCGCTTGTTTCCAGAATGAAAAAGGCACATAATCAGCAGCGTCACACCTGAAACCATCAATATTTGCTGTCAGCACCCAATATTTCAGCGATCTTATCATTTCGAGGCGCATGGCGGAATTATCAAAATTGAGATCGGCTACATCCTGCCAGTTGGTTCCGGCTGGGTTAATGATGTTGCCGTTTCCATCCTGTGTGTACCATGCTTTGTTCGAAATCCAGGGGTTATCCCAGGATGTGTGGTTAGCAGCCCAATCGAGTATCACGGCTATTTTGAGTTTGTGTGCTTCGCGTACGAGGGTACGCAAATCTTCCAGCGTCCCATATTCTGGATTTACCTCCTTATAATTTCTGATGCAATAGGGCGAATTCACGGTTTTAATGACACCGATGGGGTGTATGGGCATAAGCCAGATAACGTTCACGCCCAAGGCTTTAATAGAATCGAGGCGGGGTAAAATTCCTGCAAAATTACCCGAAGCACTGAACGCCCTTTCATTAATCTCATACATCGTTATATCCGGCGTATTTGGCACTTCAGCGAAAGGTGTTTCGTACTGTGCAGGATCTTTTGGAAGAGTATCTTCAGGAATTACCGGATCGGCAATTTTTTCGTCCTTGCCACAACTTAAGGCTGACAGCAGCAGTGCCAGAAAGCAATAAAGTATTGTGAGCCTTAAAGTTTTATTATTCATGAATTTGGAATCTTTAATTGAATATGAAACCGCAAATTATAATTGATTAAATCAGGTTGAGCAAACAGAAGCAATATCAGTTAGCCTTCATTTCGAGGTTCTCAGCCCAATGCAGACGGTCTTCGGACGAATATTGCCAGGGAGCACCGTTATTTTCGATGTTGCTGAACATAGTTTTCAGCCCGCTGGGAGCGCTGTTTTGCTCCATCACCAGATAACGCCTCATATCTACTATAAGTGTCGGATGGTTGATATTAACCGGGCATTCCTGGGCACAAGCATTACAGGTGGTGCAGGCCCAAAGTTCCTCTGTCGAAATATAATCTTCCAGCAATGCTTTATTGTCATTAAATTCTTTGCCGGTTTTCACCAAACCAGGCCCTTTTTCTTTCATTCGGGCACGCAGGTCCATAAAAATTTTGCGGGGCGAAAGTCTTTTCCCGGTTGTGTTCGCCGGGCAAACCGATGTACATCGGCCACATTCGGTACATGTCAGCGAGTCGAAATAGTTTTTCCACGAAACATCTTCTACATCCTTCACGCCAAAACGGCTGATGGGAGCATCGGCTGCCGGTATGTCAAAAGTAGCATTTGGATCGAGCATCATTTTCACTTCACGGGTTATGTCGTCCATATTGGTAAGCTTACCGAGCGGTTCGAGGCGCGATAGAAAGGTGTTGGGAACCGAAAGGAAAACATGGAAGTGTTTGGAATAAGGCAATATGTTTGCAAAGACAAAGATCAGCATGATATGTGCCCACCAGCATATTTCGTATACCAGACTTACTCCGTTAGCTGGCAAACCATTGAAAAGCCCAGCCAGTAGAATGCCTACAGGATAATTTCCGTAAATAGTTTCGCCCGTAACGAGCTGTAATTGCACATAAGCTGCATTCATTCCAATCAGCGAAAGCATCAGCAACAATATCATGCTCAGCGCGATATTGGCATCCTGGTGCGATATTTTTTTCATTTCAATGCCTTCGAAACGGGAAATATGCACAAAGAGCCTTCGAACCAGAAAAACTATAATTGATATGGCGACAACCAAAGCAAATACGTCGCCCGAAGCCATGATTATAGTATGCAATCCGCCCAGAACTTTCAGGGATTTCTCAACGCCAAAAAGGCCGTCAATAATCATTTCGACGCTTCCAAACAGGATAACACAAAAACCCCAGAACACCAGTGCGTGCAAAAAGCCTATAACCGGCCGACGGAAAATTTTCGTCTGCCCAATTGCAACGTCAAGCATAACCATAAACCGCTTGCCAAAATCACGGATGGGGAAGTTGGCTTTGGTAAATTTAAAATAGCTGATCAGCCTGCGAATGGTGAAGGTAAAAACGCCCAGGGTAATCAGGATAGTGAGCGCAAAAACAATCTGCTTTATCATAATAAATTGATTAACAGTAAAAAA
>CAIJPI010000014.1 GCA_903822525.1 uncultured Bacteroidales bacterium
AGTCCTTACTTATACAAAAACTGATTCAGCAGGACAATTTCACTTCCCCGGCATTGCCCTGGGCAATTATACGGTTTGGCCTGAGGTTACCGGATTACCAACTGTACCTGCTCATTTCACGCTGAATGAAGCAACACCTGAAATTAACTTACCATTCAACATGAACAGCAGCAATGTTACCTATGGCATCAGCAATGAAATTCCACAGAATTTCAGCCTGGTTGAAAACATTTCCCCTAACCCTCCTGTTGGCGGAAATGCAGATATACTTGTAACGCTGAAACATGATATGAAAATCGGGCTGAATATTTACAACCAAATGGGACAGTTGATGCAAAGCAGGTATACCGATGTTAATAAAGGCAGTAACCTGATCCGGTTTAGCGTAGCAGACCTGCCCAATGGAACTTATTTCCTGCAATTACGTTCCCCTGAAGGAGGATCGGTAAACAGGAAATTTACAATCGTCAAATAGACATTTTTCAGAATATAGCTGAATAATAAAACTCCAATACTATAAAATCTGTCGTACAAGTCGAAAAAGGCTGGTACGACAGATTTTTTTTTATACTTATACGCTGCAATGACGCTTAGCTATAAAACACAGATCAGTTAAGATATTCTTTATCTTCGCGGGGTTTTAAAAAATACGCATGTCTGTCCCGCAATGGCTAAGCCGCACTGAACTTCTGATTGGAAAAGATCAACTTACCCTGTTACACAGGAAGCATGTACTTGTTGCCGGGCTGGGTGGTGTGGGAGCCATGGCTGCCGAACAGATCTGCCGTGCAGGTGTTGGAAGCATGACAATTATTGATGGCGACACCGTACATACCAGCAACCGCAACCGCCAGCTGCCGGCCTTGAAAAGCACCGAAGGTATTGCAAAATCGGAGGTTATGGCAAAACGCCTGCTCGATATCAATCCCGATCTTACACTCACGGTACTTCACGAATACATAAAAGATGAACGCACCCTTGAAATTCTCAGCCAGGGCTATGATTATGTGGTAGATGCCATCGATACCTTATCGCCTAAGGTTTTCCTGCTATACAACTGCGTTCAGCTTGGATTACCTGTTGTAAGCTCTATGGGCGCAGGCGGCAAGTACGATCCACAAGAGATCAGAGTAACAGATATTGACGAATCGTACAACTGCAAACTGGCTTACTATATGCGCAAGCGACTACATAAAATGGGCGTATGGAAAGGGATTAAAGTCGTTTTTTCTCCGGAAGTCGTCGACCGGAAATCAGTTGTATTGCAGGAAGGCGAATCGAATAAAAAATCAAACGTAGGTACTATTTCGTATATGCCGGCTATTTTTGGGTGCTATTGTGCTTCGGTTGTTGTAAGAGAGTTGTTGGCGAGGGGGTGAGGGAGCGAGGGAGGGATGGGGAGAGGGAGAATAGGATTCAGGCATAAAAAAAACACAGATCACCGGGATGGCCGGATGCCTGTGTTTTTTTTGCGTCTGGAGGTCAGGCGCGGATCAAATACCAGCGAGGTGGTTATTGGACTTCCGGCTGGCTATGCAGTACATATACCTTGCGGCCGCCATAAGCAGCTGCCAGTACGAACAGTATTAGCGTGCCATTTCCAATAGGCGCACTAGCCTGACCAACCGGAGCGTTACCAGTAGGACTGGTTGACGGGTCAGCAGGTGGAGGCGGTGGTTGCGCAATGACTCCCAGGCTAAGCATCAGGAATACGGTGATAAGGATAAGACTATATAGCTTTTTCATGTTATAGGAGATTTCTTTGATTTCAGGGGTTGAAGAGTTTGAAATGTTTGAAGAGTTTAAAAAGTTTGAAATGTTTCAGGGTTCAAGGGTTCAAGTGCTGCGCGTTCAAGGGTTCAAGTGCTGCGCGTTCAAGGGTTCAAGTGCTGCGCGTTCAAGGGTTCAAGAGTTCAAATGCTGCGCGTTCA
>CAIJPI010000015.1 GCA_903822525.1 uncultured Bacteroidales bacterium
AATATGATAATCCGTACGCCAATGGATCCTGATGTAACGTTTGCTGATGATCCCCTGCGCATGATGAGGGCTATCCGGTTCGCTTCACAACTGAATTTCCAGATCCTGCCAGTGACGTTGGATGCCATTACAAGGAATGCGCATCGCATCAGTATTATATCGATGGAGCGCATCAGCGATGAACTGAATAAAATTGTTATGACCGAAAAGCCTTCAGTAGGTTTTTACCTTCTGGATAAAACAGCTTTGCTCGAATTGATATTTCCGGTTTTTATTGCTTTGAAAGGTGCTGAATATGTTGATGGAAAGGGTCATAAGGATAATTTCAGACACACCCTCGAAGTACTCGACCGCATTGCTCCCCATACAGATAACTTATGGTTGCGCTGGGCTGCACTCTTACACGATATTGCAAAGCCTGTTACACGTCGTTTTGACCCACCTACCGGCTGGACTTTCCACGGGCACGAATTTAAAGGCATGAAAATGATTCCATCGGTTTTCAGCCATTTGAAGCTTCCGTTGAACGAAAAAATGAAGTATGTGCAGAAAATGGTTCTGCTCCATCTCAGGCCGATAGTACTTGCTGAAGATGTGGTAACAGATTCGGCCGTTCGCAGGTTGCTCATAGATGCCGGCGATGACATTGACGACCTGATGACACTTTGTGAGGCCGACATTACTTCGAAAAATCAGGCGAAAGTCATTAGGTATATGGCTAACTTCGAAATTGTAAGGGCCAAATTAAAGGAAATTGAAGCTAAGGATAATCTGAGAAACTGGCAGCCACCTGTTTCGGGCGAAATTATAATGGATGTATTCGGTCTTGAGCCATGCAGGCAGGTAGGGGTTATCAAAACAGCTATCCGTGAAGCCATTCTGGAGGGACAGATACATAATAACTATGAAGAAGCTTACCAGCTTATGTTGAATGAAGGTTTGAGTCTCGGTTTAACAATTGTAAAACAGCACCTTAAATAAACTGTCAAAATCTTGTCAATGTGTATTAAAAGCACATTTTATTTCATAACTTTACACTACAAAAACTACAATAAACAATTACTATGCAAGCTTACCGATTCAGGCTTTTATTTGAAGAACAGGAAGATTTTCTGCGGGATATTGAAATTAAGCCAGGGCAGACATTCAAAGATTTCCATGATATTATTATTCAATCGGCAGAAATAGAAGGCAATGAACTTGCCTCTTTCTTTATTTGTGACCCGCGTTGGAATAAACAAAGAGAGATAACACTTATTGATATGGGTGTTAAGCTTCCTGAAACTGATTTTGATGAGGATGACAGAAAACCGTTAAATGTTCCTTTGCCGGTAATGATCATGGAAGATGTGAAAATCAGGGAAGTCATTGATGACCCACACCAAAGAATCCTCTTTGAATATAATTTCCTAAACCCCAGAACTTTTTTTATCGAACTCACAAAGATTGTGGATGCTGACGCCAAAAAGCAGTACCCTATTTGTGTTAAGAAAGAAGGCACACTAACGCCTTCAGTTACCCCGAATTTTCTCTCGTTTCTTGATGACCCGGATGAAGATGCCATGCTCGGCGAGCTGGATAAACTCATTGAGAGCGGCGAGCTGGAAGAGGAAATCGATGAAAATTATACTACAGAACCAGAATGGCAATAACGTTCTGGTTTAATACTTTGCCTGGTTTCAATCATTTTACCGATCATTCTATCCGTTGAAAAGCTCCGGAAAATATCTTGTTGTGATTGCCGGCCCTACAGCAGTAGGTAAAACTGATGTTGCCATTGAATTGGC
>CAIJPI010000016.1 GCA_903822525.1 uncultured Bacteroidales bacterium
ATGGCTTTGTTTGGGATAATGGCCGCTGGAACGAGATACATACCCATAGGCTTAGCCCGACAAATAAGATACTTACCTTGTCGTGGGAATATGTTTTTACCGGTATTGCAGCTTGCAACGAAGTAATTTACGAAACTGAACTCACTGATATTACTTTCCCTGAAAAGGATCGCATCGTTTCGGAAATTAAAATTCTACGGGCATTTTTCTACTATTTTGCTATGGACAACTGGGGGAATGTGCCTTTTTCGATGGATTTCTCCGATAAAAAACAACCTGAGCAAAAAGACAGAAAATTTGTGTTTGCTGCTATCGAAAAAGATATACTCGATAACATTGATATACTGCAAAATACACCCACAGCTAATTATTATGGTCGCGTTACCCAGGGAATGGCTTATACGCTGTTGGCAAAACTATATCTGAATGCACAGGAGTGGATAGGCGAAGATAAATTTCAACAGTCGGCTGATGCCTGCGATAAAGTTATTTCAGCAGACAGTTATCAGATTGAAAATGACTATTTCGCGAATTTCAAGGTACATAACGAATCCTCACTTGAAAACATTTTCGTGATACCAATGAATTCCATTTTTACAAAAGACCGTTTTTACTGGTATACGCTAACCCTTAACGACGCAAGCCGTGCTACATTCGGGTTTAAAGGGCAGATGTGGGATGAATTTATTCTGGAGCCAGGATTCCTGGATAAATATGCTGATGAAGATCTTCGTAAAAAATCGTTCCTCTTTGGCCAGCAAAAAGACAAGAACGGGAATGATATAACCATTGACGGTGATCCTTTTATATATACACCAACTGTTGCCAATTATATGGCCCGTAAAAAATGGGAAGGAGCACGTTGTGCAAAATATGAATACCAGGATGGACTGGAATATTATGCCACCGATATGGAAAACGATTATGTTCTGTTTCGTTATGCCGATGTGCTTTATACAAAACTCGAGGCTTTGTGGCGTTTGGGCCGTGCCGGTGAAATGCTGAACAATCCTGATCTTCAGAAGATCCGGACACGTGCAGGCCTTGCTCCTTTGCAACTGGCTGATCTGACCAACGAAGAATTTCTGAATGAACTCGGCCGCGAATTCGCCTGGGAAGGGCACCGCAGGCAGGACCAGATTCGTTTCGGCGTATGGGGCCATGCCGGTTGGAACAAACCTCCTTCAGGACCAAATGCAAAACTTTTTCCCATTCCACAACAGGTGCTGAGTACAAATTCAAACCTTATCCAGAATCCGCTGTAAGCCATGCTGAAATTGAAAACCATAGCGCTGTTTTTTATTTTTACTTCGGTAACTCTTTTACCCACGAGCTGCTTATTTGGGAGTAAGCCTCAGCAGATAAAAGTAAGTGAGCTGCGCGATAAGATTGCTGCCGAATGGATAGGCCAGATGATTGGTAACATATACGGCTTACCTCACGAAGGGAAATACATCAATGCTCCAGGTGCCGAAACATGGCCTTACGGCTATTCGAAAAATCTGGATAAGCTTAAAAAGTATGATGGGGCATTTTCTGACGACGATACGGATGTGGAATATATGTACCTGCTCCAGATGCAGAAATCAGGTCCTGAACCTTCGTATGCTCAGCTTTGCGATGCCTGGATGTATCATATCCGCGACAGGGTGTGGCTGGCCAACCGCGCTGCACTCGGACTGATGCATTTCGGATATACGCCTCCTTTTACAGGAAGAAAAGACCTGAATCCGCACTGGTACCAGATAGACCCCCAGCTGATTAATGAAATATGGGCAGTAACTGCTCCCGGAATGGTAAACTATGCTGCTTCCAAATCCGACTGGGCTGCACGTATAACCAGTGATGAATGGGGCGTTGAGCCTACCATTTTTTATGGCGCCATGTATTCGGCAGCATATTTCGAGAAAGATATAGCAAAACTCATCTCCATTGGGATATCGTCGCTGCCCTCCAACGGCCGTTTTACAGAAACAGTTAAGGAAATGGTAGCATTGCATGCAAAATACCCTGCCGACTGGAAGGCTGCCTGGAAAGAAATGGCTCAGAAGTATTATAATGAAGAACCCGATATGACCCGTACTATCTGGAATGCCAATCTGAACGGTGCATGCGCCGTGCTGGCCATGCTGTATGGAAATGGTGATTTTCAGCACACTCTCGATCTCTCGTGTGCAATGGGTTTTGATGCTGACAACCAGGCTGCCACAGTTGCAGGATTAATGGGAGTTATAAACGGGATGAAAGGCTTACCTGAAAATCTTTACCTCCCGGTTGAAGGATGGAGCAAGCCTTTCAACGACAAGTATATCAATATCACCCGTTACGATCTGCCGGACGCAAGAATATCAGACATTATCGATCAGACACTTAAAGCAACCATTGCCTTGGTTATTTCGAAGGGCGGCAAATTATCAGGAAAACCAGGAAATGAAGTTCTGACAATAAATCCAGATGCTGTTTTTAATCCTCCGGTCGAATTCTGCCTGGGTCCCTTACCCCAAATGGAAACCGGGAAAGCCGTTGATTATACTTTTTACACCAAAACAAACAAAGCCTACAACTGGAGCCTGGTTGGCGGTGAACTGCCTTCGGGACTGAATTTTTCGGAAGGGAAACTCACAGGAATTCCAACAAGATCAGGTTATTCGAAAGTTACCCTGCAACTCGACAACGGAAAGGAAAAAATTACCAGGGATTTCGACCTGCTGGTCAGGAAAATAAACATTGCCCCTACTGCTGACACTATACTGGCGAATGTGCGCCAGCTAAATGAAAAAATTCTGGATTCATGCTGGTATACTTTCGGAAAGTCGATGTATGCCAAAAATGCAGACGTGATAAATGACGGCAAAACTACGGGACCCGGTTCTGTTTTTTATAGCCTGGCGGCAAAATCGAAAATTCCAAAAGTTGACTATTATGGTTATGGCTGGAAATCGCTTCAGAAAATAAGCATGCTTGCACTGCATACCGGTTGTCTTGAGGAATTCGGAGGATGGTTTACATCGCTTAACGTACAATACAGGAATGAAACCGGGCAGTGGACGCCTGTACAGAATATACAAATCACACCTGCGCTTCCAAAGACTGATATCGTATTTTACCAGCCACATTTTGTTGAATATGTTATCAGTTTCGAAACCGTCGAAACTACTGCCATCCGCATCATTGGGGATGCCAAAATACAGGATCACTGGAATAAGTATACAAAACAGGTTTCGGGCTTTACGTCGGTAACGGAACTCAGTGTTTATCATTAAACAAAAACAGCATTATGCAATCAATGATCAGGAAGACGTTTGTATATGTAATGGTTGCATTTACCATGCTGACTATAGCTGTCTCGTGCAGTCAGAAGGAGCCTGGCAGCAAGGGTTCGACATCGCAAAACACCTTAACGAAAGATCAGCTGAAAGACAAAATAAAGGGCGGTTGGGCCGGCCAAACCATTGGAGTAGTATATGGTGCTCCTGTCGAATTCAAATACCAGGGTTCTATTATTCCTGATTACCAGAATATACCATGGCGAAAGGACTATGTAAAATACTGGTGGGATAAAAAGCCGGGCTTGTTTGACGATATTTATACAGATCTGAATTTTGTTGCCGTTTTCGAAAAATCAGGATTGAATGTTTCGTGCGACACAATAGCGCATCACTGGGCATCCACTGCATATCATCTGGCTCATGCTAACCAGGCTTCGAGATACAATATTCTGAACGGGATTATGCCACCTAAATCAGGGTTCTGGAAAAATAACCCACATGCCGACGACCTGGATTTTCAGATTGAGGCAGACTTTATCGGATTGATGACTCCGGGAATGGTGAATTCGGCAACCGAAGTCGCTGACCGTGTCGGACATATAATGAACAGTGGCGATGGCTGGTATGGGGGCGTATATGTATCGGCCTTATATTCGCTGGCTTTCGTTTCGGAAAACGTAAACGAAGTTGTGGAGCAGGCTTTGCTGACCATCCCGGAAGGAACTAAGTTTCATGATTGTATTGCTGATGTTATCAAATGGCACAGGCAATATCCTGACGACTGGCAGAAAACCTGGTTCGAGCTTCAGAAGAAATGGAACAATGATGTTGGCTGCCCGAAAGGTGTTTTTCTGTCGTTCGATATTGATGCAAAAATAAACTCGGCCTATGCTACCATAGGGCTTTTATATGGCAAAGGCAACTTTACCAGGTCGTTAGATATTGCAACACGCTGCGGACAGGATGCCGATTGCAATCCGGCAACAGTTGGTGGTGTACTTGGTGTTATGCTCGGATATTCAAATATTCCGGCTTTCTGGCTCAGCCCTTTGCAGGAGATAGAACCCCTGACTTTTGAAGGCACTGATATGTCGTTGAATAAAGCCTATGAGTTAAGCTACAAGCATGCCCTTGGAATGATAAAGATAGCCGGAGGCACTGACGAAGGGAATACGGTATTAATCCCTAATAAAGCGCCGGTTGCTGTTGCTTTTGAACAGAATTTCGAAAATACTTTTCCTGTTTTCCGCGACCGGTACGACCACTCTTTCACCGGGGAACTTTCGTACGATTTTGTCGGGAACGGTTATATTTTCTATGGAAATCTCGTGAAAAATTCGAAAATCGATACAGATTATATTGACCGGGTTTCGAAACGGCTTGGATCGGAAGTTTTCGGACTGGCCGAACCTAATGATCCCTATGTAGCTGAACTGGAGGTATATATTGATGGGAAACTGGACGAAAATGTAAAGATGCCCATGAAAAATACCTCCCGAAGGCTTGAACCGGCCTGGAAATACCAGCTTAGTGAGGGCAATCACAATGTGCTTCTTAAATGGATTAATCCGAATAAGGATTACGAGATCAGGATAAATGATATAATAATTTATTCGGAAAAGCAACCGGTAAGTAATTTGCCTAATTAAACCTGCGTATGAAAACAGTATCCTATAATTTCCTTCTGTTAACGGCATTGCTGCTGCTTGCCTCATGCGGAAGCCATAGCAGTCAGTCGGGTGTGCTGCCTGAAAAGGCTGAATTAACGGCAACCACTCTGAAAGACAAGATAAAAGGCGGATGGGCCGGTCAAACCATAGGGTGCACTTTTGGTGGCCCGACAGAATTCCAGTTTAAAGGAACCATGATACAGGACTACCAGCAAATGGCCTGGTACGACGATTATATTAAAGAAATATTTGAGTCGGATCCGGGTTTGTATGATGATGTGTATATGGACCTCACATTTATTGAAGTCCTCGAAAGATGTGGTTTGAATGCCCCTGCAGATTCGTTCGCCGTTTCTTTTGCCCACGATGATTATAAACTCTGGCATGCCAATCAGGCTGCACGCTATAATATTCTGAACGGAATTATGCCGCCGTCTTCGGGCAACTGGATGAACAACCCGCATGCTGATGATATTGATTTTCAGATTGAAGCCGATTTTGCAGGCATGATGTCGCCGGGAATGATTAATACCGCTTCCGGAATCTGCGACCGCACCGGGCATATCATGAACTACGGCGACGGATGGTATGGCGGCGTATTTATGGCAGCCATGTATTCAACAGCGTTTATCTCCGACGATATAGAGTTTATTGTTACACAGGGATTAAAACCTGTGCCTGAAAAAAGTAGATTTTACCAGGCAATCAGCGATGTGATAAAATGGCATAAACAATATCCTGGTGACTGGAAACAATGCTGGTTTGAATTTGAGAAAAAGCATACCTCCGAAAAGGGCTGCCCCGAAGGCGTTTTTAATGCCTTTAACATCGATGCCAGCGTTAATGCTGCTTATGTGGTAATGGGCCTGCTGTACGGCAACAAAGACTTCTACAAAACCATGGATATAGCAACACGCTGCGGTCAGGATTCCGACTGCAATCCGGCAACGGCAGCGGGCATACTGGGCGTTGTACTGGGCTACAATAAAATTCCTGCATTCTGGAAACCGGCTATCGAAAAAGTAGAGGACCTGAAATTTCCGTATTCTGACCTTACATTAAACCAGATTTATGCGTTGAGCTATAAACATGCCACCACGCTTATTGTACAAAACGGAGGGGAAGTAAAAAATAACAACATAAGCATTAAGGTTCAGAAACCGGAAACACTCCGGTTTGAGCAATCCTTCGAGGGGATGTATCCCACGAAACAACAGCTGGTGCGGAAAGATTTCCTTGACGAAAGCATAAAAATAAATTTTGCCGGAAACGGCCTCGTCGTTTTAGGGAATGTAAAAAGCCAGTGCGGGGTTACAAAAAGCGATTTTGTAGCCTTACTCGATGTGTATATCGACGGTGTAAAGACAGAACAGGTTCGCCTGCCTTACGATTATATTATCCGTAAATACGATATATACCACAAATACATGCTGAAAAGCGGGGATCACAAAGTTGAAATAAAATTTGTAAACCCAGATCCGGATTTTCGGATTTATCTGAGATCATATGTGGTATACGGAGATTCACCTGCTAAAAATTTTAATCCTGAACAGGAAGTAACTTCAAAATGAAAAACAGTAACAGGGGCTTACAGCGCTTCATATTTTTAATTCCTGCATTCATTATTATGATGCTGGGATTGACTTGCTGTGAGCGCGAAACACCCCCTCCTCCTGTTGATCCTGAACCCTTTGTGAGATTATTGAAAGAGCAGTCCTTTAAAAGCCATATCCTCAACAGGGATATATCGTATGCTGTTTTATTGCCAAAAGATTACGACAGTTTGTCTGAAAGTTATCCGGTAGTTTATCTGCTTCATGGTTACGGCGATAACGAAGCTGCCTGGTATAATTACGGACTGATAACTTATTATGTTGATGCAAATGCCGCCCAGACAGTTCCCATGATTTATGTTATGCCCGCAGGCTTCAATACATATTGGGTAAATAAATACAACGGCAATTTCCCCTACATGGATATGTTTGTAAATGAACTGGTTCCTGTTATTGACTCTGTTTTCCGCACTGTAAGAGATCCTCAGCACAGGGCCGTAATGGGCTATTCGATGGGTGGGTATGGAGCCTTGATATTACCTGCTAAAAATCCTGGTGTTTTTAAAACCGGCGTGGTTCTGAGTATGTCGTACCGCACAGATCAGCAATACATGGATGAACCTCAGGAAAGCTGGAATTCGCAGTGGGGATCCATATTCGGCGGATCAGGCTCCTCGGGAACTGCGAGGCTGACCTATTATTACAAAACCAACAATCCTTTTTATTTCTTTAAAAATCCAGGCGATCCTGCACTAAACGGGCAAAACTACTATTTCGATTGTGGTGATGATGAAGAGAGTCTCTCGGAACCCAACAACCTGTTGCATAACCTGCTCAGAGACCTGAACATCAGACACGAATACCGGGTAAAAAATGGAGGCCATAGCTGGGATTACTGGCATAAAGCATTACCCGAAGCTTTGAAATATATCAGCTCTGCCGTTCAAAACATTCCTTATGCCGATAATCCGGCACCAACTGATTACGGAACTGCGGTTCCGGCAGACCGGATTTTCGATGAGCGACTTGAAGGCTCCGAAATTACTTTTAGCGTAACCGTTCCGTCAGCATACCTGGCTGATACCAATCACTATGCTGTTATACTTGTTCTGCACGACCGTAATGCAGCATCACAACAGGAGGAATCAACAAACATGACATCGCTGCTAAATTTAAATATGAACAGCTCCAAAATGCCGGCATCGCTTATTGTTGAAATTCCTGTGCAAACCGAGGCTGTCACAGCTGCCGACATTCAGCAGATCATTGGTCAGCTCAGGGCACGTTACCGCACCATCGAAAACCGGGAACATACTATACTGCTAGGCAATAAGCAGGCAGGCCTTCTGGCTTATGAACTGATACCCGAATGCTCAGAACTTATAAACGCATGCCTTCTTTTCGATGCGAACCTGCCTGCGGATGCAGCGGCTACCGATCCCGGCCTAAGCTACTATCTCGACATTTGCGATGAGGGCATCAACTACAAAAGCTATCATTCACTTTATATGAGCCTGCGTAGTAACCAGGTAAACTACGAGTACCGCGTACGACAGGGAACACCTTCGCATGAGTCCTTTCTGACCGGGCTTAACGAATCGGCTGCCTTTATGAAAGATCACCTTAAGAATTAAAAAATGAAACGAACTATCCTGCTTGCTTTCTTTAGCTTGTTCCTGATCAGCCATTCGATTGCTGATTCAGGGCTACGTATTTTGGAAAGCATGGTTATGCCCAGCCATATACTGAAGCAGGATGTTCATTTTTCGGTTTGCCTGCCACAGAATTACTACAGCAATACCCATTCGTTCCCGGTGGTGTATTTGTTGCATGGGCTGGGTGATGATGAAACTTCATGGCTCGAATACGGGCAGATAACTCAATATGCTGATAAATCTGTTGCGGCAGGCGAAATTGCCCCTATGATTTTTATACTACCTGAGGCTTTCCGCACATATTATGTTAACGATTACAAAGGTTCATTTTTATACCAGGATATGTTTGTAAAAGAGTTGGTTCCTTACATTGATAGCCTTTTCCGGACTATTGCCGACAGGCAGCACCGTGCTGTAATGGGATATTCGATGGGAGGCTTCGGAGCCCTGAACCTGCACCTGAAACACCCTGATGTATTTGGAACAGCTGTTCCCCTGAGCATTTCGGTACGAACCGATGAACAATACCGCACCGAAGATGCTTCCGGCTGGGATGATCAGTGG
>CAIJPI010000017.1 GCA_903822525.1 uncultured Bacteroidales bacterium
AATACCATTGCACGCCAGCTTGAAGGACGTATTTCATACCGCAGGGCTATCAAAACCGCTATCACAGCAGCAATGCGTGTTGGTGCCGAAGGAATGAAAGTTCAGATATCAGGTCGTTTGGGTGGAGCTGAAATGGCACGCCGCGAGCAATTCAAAGAAGGTCGTATTCCTTTGCACACATTACGTGCAGATATCGATTACGCTCTTGCTGAAGCTCAGACAACATACGGCAAGCTTGGAATCAAAACCTGGATCATGAAAGGTGAGATCTATGGAAAAGTAGACCTAGTACCAGGAACAGACAATATTGTTAAGGACAACAAACCGGCACATGGCCAGGGGCGTCCTGACCGTAAAGGTGGTCCACGTGGAGATCGTGACCGTGATCGTGGAAGCGACCGTGGAGGAGATCGTGGTGGAGACCGTCGCCCAAGGAATAAAAAATAAGTAAAGGAATAAAGTACTCATCATCATATAGTATTAGCGATGTTACAGCCTAAAAGAACAAAATACAGGAAGCAGCAGAAAGGTAAAATGAAAGGCAATGCCAAACGCGGCGCTGAATTATCTTTCGGCTCATTTGGTATCAAAGCGCTCGAAGAAGTATGGCTTACCGGCCGTCAGATAGAAGCTGCCCGTCAGGCAATCACACGTTACATGAAACGTGAAGGCCAGTTGTGGATCAGAGTTTTCCCTGACAAACCTGTTACCAAGAAACCTGCCGAAGTACGTATGGGTAAAGGTAAAGGTGCTCCCGAATATTTCGTGGCCCGCGTTACACCTGGTCGTTTACTTTTCGAGTTAGAAGGCGTTAGCGCTGAAATAGCTCAGGAAGCCTGCCGCTTAGGTGCACAAAAACTGCCAATCGCTGTAAAGTATGTGGTTCGCAGGGATTATGAAGAAAAATTAGCTTAATCTGGCTAACCGATAATCAGAAAGTTGCCAAACGTATAATAGTAGCAAAATGAAACAAGAAGTTATTCGTGAACTATCAACTCCCGAGTTGATTGAAAGGATAGACGAAGAGCGCATGCAGCTTAACAAACTGAAAATGAACCATGCCGTTTCTCCGCTTGAGAATCCTAACAAAATTAAAGCTTACCGCAGAACTGTGGCCCGACTGGTTACTGAACTGCACAAGCGGAATTCAGAATTGGCAGTAGCTAACAAGGCTAACAAATAAAAATTTTCACAACAATGGAAGAAAGAAACCTCAGAAAAGAAAAAACCGGTCTTGTTGTCAGCAATAAAATGGAGAAATCCATTGTAGTTCAGGTTGAAAGGCGTGTGAAACACCCTAAATACCACAAGTTTGTAAAAAAGACCTCTACATTTGCTGCACACGACGAAAACAATGAATGCGGTATTGGTGATACCGTCCGCATATCGGAGACCCGTCCTCTGAGCAAGACAAAATGTTGGAGATTAGTTGAAATCATTGAAAGAGCTAAATAATTATGATACAGCAGGAATCAAGACTTACGGTAGCCGATAATAGCGGTGCTAAAGAGGTACTCTGTATAAGGGTGCTCGGTGGTACCCGCAGAAAGTATGCCTCCGTGGGCGACAAAATCATCGTTTCGGTGAAAAAAGCCCTTCCCTCGGGTAATATCAAAAAAGGAACTGTAGCTAAAGCTGTTGTGGTTCGCACCAGTAAGGAAATTCGTCGCGCCGATGGTTCCTATATCAGGTTCGATGACAATGCTGTAGTTCTTCTGAATACGGCCGGTGAAATGATCGGTACACGTATCTTCGGACCAGTTTCGCGGGAACTCAGGGAAAAACAGTATATGAAAATTGTTTCACTTGCACCCGAAGTGCTTTAATATACAGCAGCTATGATTAATAAAGTTCATATTAAAAAAGGGGACAACGTGAAGATCCTTGCCGGCGACTCCAAAGGGAAAACCGGTAAAGTGTTGGAGGTTGAAATGGAAACCTATAAAGCTATTGTTGAAAATGTCAACCTGGCTACCAAACATTCCAAACCAAACGCAAAGAACCCTAAAGGCGGTATCCTGAAACAGGAAATGCCTATTCACATCTCAAACCTTATGCTTGTTGATGCCAGTGGCAAAGCAACACGTATCGGACGTAAGAAAGATGAAAAAACTAATAAAACTGTCAGAGTTTCAAAAAAATCAGGGGAGGTAATTAAATAATGGAATATTCAGCTCGCCTTAAAGCAAAGTACCATGAGGAAGTTGTTCCGGCTCTTACCGAACAGTTCCAGTACAAAAATCATATGCAGGTTCCTAAACTGGTCAAAATCTGTTTGAACCAGGGACTTGGTACTGCAATATCTGATAAAAAGATTATTGATGTTGGTATTACCGAAATGACTGCAATAGCTGGTCAGAAAGCGGTTTCAACAAAATCGAAAAAAGATATCTCAAACTTCAAGCTACGTAAAAATATGCCGGTTGGCGTTCGCGTAACTCTCAGAGGTGAGCAGATGTATGAGTTCCTCGACAGGTTGGTAGCAATTGCTATCCCACGTGTACGTGACTTCCGCGGAATTAACGTTAAAGGTTTTGATGGTCGTGGAAATTATACCATGGGGATAACCGAACAGATTATTTTCCCTGAAGTATTAATTGATAAGGTTTTGAAAATTAACGGAATGGATATTACTTTCGTTACTACAGCCAAAACTGACAAAGAGTGTATGGCACTGCTCAAAGAATTCGGTTTACCGTTTAAGAAATAACCTATAATAATATGGCAAAAGAATCACTCAAAGCGAGAGAGGTAAAAAGGCAGAAATTAGTAGATAAATATGCTGCTAAACGTGCTGCACTGAAAGCAGCCGGCGACTATGTTGGATTACAGAAATTACCTTTAAACTCAAATCCGATACGTTTGCACAATCGATGCAAAATAACCGGAAGGCCCAAAGGTTACATGAGGCAGTTTGGTGTGTCACGTATAAACTTCCGTTTTATGGCACTCGATGGTTTGATTCCTGGTATTAAAAAAGCCAGCTGGTAAAATAATAACTGAAACATTTAATTACAAGATACAAAATGATCACAGATCCGATTGCAGATTATCTTACAAGAATAAGGAATGCCGTGATGGCCAACCATAGGGTTGTTGAAATTCCTGCATCTAATCTCAAGAAGGAGATAACTAAAATCCTCTTCGACCAGGGTTACATTCTAAACTTCAAATTTGAAGAAGACAGTATTCCTGGTGTTATTAAGATCGCACTCAAATATCACCCGGTAACCAAACAATCCGCCATCACGCAGATTGAAAGGATCAGTAAACCTGGTTTACGCCGCTATGTTGGTAAGGATAAACTTCCACGAGTTCTTAACGGACTTGGTATTGCTATCGTGTCCACTTCACACGGACTGATGACTGAAAAGGAAGCCAAAAACCAAAATGTTGGTGGTGAAGTAATTTGTTACGTTAGCTAATAAAAAGGAGGAAATAAGAATGTCGAGAATTGGAAAATTGCCGATTACGATTCCTTCCGGAGTTACAATCACAATATCAGACAAAAACCTTGTTACCGTTAAAGGTTCAAGAGGTGAACTGAAACAACAAGTGGATCCGGATATTATCGTTAAGGTTGAAAATAATTTACTGCTTGTTCAGCGCCCTACCGAGCAACAACGTCACAGGTCTATGCATGGCTTGTACCGCTCACTGCTTTTTAATATGGTAAAAGGTGTCAGCGAAGGCTTTACCGTTAACCAGGAACTGGTTGGTGTAGGTTACAAAGCTGTGGTTACAGGTCAGTTACTTGAGCTCGCACTGGGCTATTCACATAATTTCTTTTTTGAGCTTCCTTCCGAAATTACGGTAAGCGCTTTAACAGAAAGAGGTAAAAACCCCATTATTACAATGGTGTCACACGATAAGCAACTTATCGGCCAGGTAGCAGCTAAAATAAGGTCGCTACGCAAACCAGAACCATACAAAGGCAAGGGTATCAAGTTTGTAGGCGAAATACTGAAACGTAAAGCTGGTAAGTCAGCATCGGATAAATAATCATTGAAGAACAGCATAATACTTTCAATCGATGTCATTTAAAGTAGATAAAGAATACAGGAGACTGAAAATCAAGCAACGCGTCCGTAAAGTCATTACTGGCTCAGGTGAACGCCCACGCATGACGGTTTTCCGCAGCAATAAAGATATATATGTACAGTTGATCGACGATCAATCAGGTACTACATTAGCAGCTGCATCATCACGCGCTAAAGGTATAGCGGATCAAAAAGTTACCAAATCAGAGAAAGCCAAACTTGTTGGAAAACTCATAGCAGAGCGCGCCCTCGAAAGCGGAATTCTGACAGTGGTATTCGACCGTAACGGTTATCTGTATCATGGTAGAGTAAAAGCCCTGGCTGATTCAGCCAGAGAAGGTGGCATCAAATTTTAATTACAGCTATGGCAAACGTAAACACAAACAGAGTAAAATCGAGCGATACCGAACTTAAGGACAGGCTCGTCGCCATCCAGCGCGTTACTAAAGTTACCAAAGGCGGACGTACATTCACTTTCTCAGCTATCGTTGTAGTTGGAAATGAAAATGGTATTGTAGGTCATGGTCTTGGTAAAGCAAAGGAAGTTCAGGCTGCAATTGCTAAAGGAATTGAAGATGCTAAGAAAAACCTCGTACGGGTTCCTGTTCTTAAAGGTACTATACCTCACGAACAATATGGCAAATACGGTGGAGCACTTGTTTTCATGAAACCTGCAGCGGCTGGTACCGGGGTTATTGCCGGTGGTGCTATGCGTGCTGTTCTTGAAAGCGTTGGCGTTAAAGATGTACTTGCTAAATCAAAAGGTTCATCTAATCCTCATAGTGTAGTTAAAGCTACCATCGAAGGCCTTTGCCAGTTGAGAGATGCTCATTCAGTAGCTCAGCTTCGTGGAATTAGTATGGACAAAGTTTTTAACGGTTAACCACTAAAAAGATAGCGCGATGAGAAACGTGAGAATAACTCAGATTAAAAGTGGTATTAAACAACCCGAACGTCAAAAACGTACACTACGTGCACTTGGCATCACCAAAATGAACCGCCCTGTTGACCATGTAGCCACTCCTCAGATCGAAGGCATGATTAATGCAATCAGCCATTTATTAAAAGTGGAAGAAATTTAATTGTAAAATCCTTTATAGAACTTATATAACATGGATCTAAGTAATTTAAAGCCGGCAGAAGGCGCTACAAAAACTGATAAACGAATCGGACGGGGTCAGGGATCAGGTCGGGGTGGTACATCTACCCGCGGACATAAAGGTGCCAAATCGCGTTCAGGTTACAAGCGCAGACGTGGTTTCGAAGGAGGCCAGATGCCTTTGTACCGTCGTGTACCTAAAGGAGGCTTCAAAAATATTAACAGGGTTGAATACACAGGTCTGAATATTGATGTACTGCAGAAACTTGCCGAATTAAGAGGTTTAACCGTTATTACTCCTGAAATTCTCAGAGAAAACGGACTTCTTGGCAAAAAAGATCTCCTGAAAATTTTAGGCCGCGGAATTTTGACAGCATCAGTAAATGTTACTGCTAATGCATTCTCGGACAAAGCTATCCAGGCAATCGAATCAGTTGGTGGAACTGTTATAAAACTCTGAACTTAATGAAACGCTTCATTCAGACCCTTAAAAATATCTATAAGATCGATGAACTTCGTAGAAGAATCGGCTATACTTTAGGCCTTATTCTTATATACAGGTTCGGATCGTATGTTACTATCCCGGGAGTTGATCCCCAGCAATTGATGGCTTTGAAGAACCAATCTTCATCAGGTCTTTTAGGCCTGCTGAATATGTTCTCAGGCGGTGCTTTCAGCAACGCTTCCATATTTGCTTTGGGAATCATGCCATATATTTCGGCTTCTATCGTAATTCAGCTGATGGGTATGGCTATTCCATACTTCCAGAAACTGCAGAAAGAAGGTGAAAGCGGACGTAAAAAGATAAATCAGCTAACCCGTTACCTTACCGTTGCTATCACAGCACTGCAGGCTCCGGGATACATTGCTAACCTGATTTCACAATTGCCTTCGCAGGCTATTACTCCTTTCGATCCGAATGTTACTTCACCATCCGTTTTCTTCTGGGTTACCTCTGTCATAGTGCTTGTTTCAGGTACCATGTTCGTGATGTGGTTAGGTGAAAAAATTACTGATAAAGGATTAGGAAATGGTATTTCATTAATCATTATGGTTGGTATTATGGCCAGGTTGCCATTTGCTATCTTTAGTGAATTCCTTGCCCGTATGGAGCAAAAAGGGGGCGGACTTGTTCTCTTTATTGTTGAAATAGCTGTTCTTGTTCTGGTTGTTTTACTCTGTATTCTGCTAGTGCAGGGCACACGTAAAATACCTGTACAGTACGCAAAACGTGTTGTTGGAAATAAACAATACGGTGGTGTTCGCCAGTACATTCCTTTAAAAGTGAATGCCGCAGGTGTTATGCCTATCATTTTTGCCCAGGCTATTATGTTCCTGCCATTAACGATTGCCGGTTTTGCCAGCAGCGAAAGCTTACAGGGATTTGCAGCTACGTTTACCAATGTAAACGGTTTCTGGTATAACTTCACTTATGCATTGATGATCGTTGTATTTACATACTTCTATACTGCTATAACGGTTAATCCTAACCAGATGGCTGAGGATATGAAGAAAAATAACGGATTCATTCCCGGTGTTAAACCGGGTAAGAAAACTGCAGATTTTATTGATTCGGTAATGTCGAAAATTACGTTCCCCGGATCTTTATTCCTGGCACTGGTAGCTGTTATGCCTGCCTTAGTGGGTATGGCTGGAGTAAGTTCACAATTTGCACAGTTTTACGGAGGCACTTCCTTACTTATCCTTGTAGGTGTTGTATTGGATACATTGCAGCAAATTGAAAGTCATTTGTTGATGCGTCATTATGAAGGGCTTACCAAATCGGGCCGTATCAAAGGACGTAATGCAGTAGGAGCAGCATTTTAATCAGTAGTTACACTGTAATTAATGGCTCTGATTAAAACTGAAATAGAAATTGAATTAATACGTACGAGTTCTTTACTTGTTGGAAAAACGATAGCGGAAGTGGCCAGGCATATTAAGCCGGGAATTACTACACTCGCACT
Source organism: uncultured Bacteroidales bacterium (assembly GCA_903822525.1). Classification (GTDB taxonomy): domain Bacteria; phylum Bacteroidota; class Bacteroidia; order Bacteroidales; family UBA4417; genus UBA4417. The sequence continues at coordinate 7,107 of CAIJPI010000017.1, forward strand.
CGATAAGATAGCTGAAGAGTTTATCCGTGACCATAAAGCAAAACCTGCTTTTAAAGGGTACCATGGATTTCCTGCAACGCTTTGTATATCGGTGAATGAAGTAGTAGTTCATGGTATACCAGGGAAACGCGAACTGAAAGAGGGCGATCTTGTTTCGATCGACTGTGGTACCATCATCGATGGTTATTATGGAGATTCAGCATTTTCATTTGGTTTATTGCCTATGGCAGTAGAACTGGAATTGTTGATGAAACGGACACATGACTCCCTGCTGAAAAGCATCGATGTAATAGCTGCCGGTAAAAGGGTGGGTGATATCGGTTACGAAGTTCAAACCTATGTTGAAAGCTTTGGTTATTCAGTAGTTCGCGATCTTGTCGGTCACGGTTTGGGTACCAGCCTTCATGAAAAACCTGAAGTTCCTAATTACGGACGAAGGGGAACCGGTGCAAAACTGGAGGAAGGAATGGTTATCTGTATCGAACCTATGATCAACCTGGGCACCAGGCAGGTTATGCAGGAAAACGATGGTTGGACTATCCGGACAATGGATAAAAAACCTTCAGCCCACTTTGAACACGCTGTTGTTATAAGAAATACAGGAGCAGATATTTTGTCGAGTTTCAGTGAAATTGAGCAGGTTATTAATCCTGACATAATAATAACTAGGTAATAAATGGCTAAACAACTTGTAATTGAGCAGGACGGCGTGGTGAGAGAATCACTTGGTAATGCTATGTTCCGGGTTGAACTTGAAAATGGGCATATGATTATTGCGCATATTTCGGGGAAAATGAGGATGCACTACATTAAAATTCTTGTAGGTGACAGAGTCAAGATCGAAATGTCGCCATACGACCTGAGCAAAGGCCGGATTAATTTCCGTTATAAATAAGAGAATAGTACACTTTTACAAAATAACACAAGCAATGAAAGTAAGAGCATCAGTTAAGAAAAGAACACCTGATTGCAAAATCGTGCGCAGGAAAGGGAGAATCTACGTAATCAACAAAAAGAATCCCAAGTACAAACAAAGGCAAGGTTAATAATTGTGTAATCCCATAAGCTATTAATATATATGGCACGTATTGCTGGTATTGATTTACCAAAAAACAAAAGAGGAGAAATAGGTCTGACCTACATTTTCGGCATAGGGCGTAACTCAGCCCAGAGCATTCTGGATCAATGCGGTATCGACCGTAATAAAAAAGTTCAGGACTGGACTGATGACGAGCAGAATCATATCCGCTCTATTATCAACGACGCTTTTAAAGTAGAAGGTGCGCTTCGTTCGGAAGTACAACTTAATATTAAGCGATTGATGGATATTGGTTGTTACCGTGGTGTCCGTCACCGTTTAGGCCTTCCGCTCCGTGGACAGAGCACCAAGAACAATGCCCGTACACGTAAGGGTAGGAAAAAGACTGTTGCCAACAAGAAGAAAGCAACGAAATAAGAAAGCATTTAAAGTAAAAATAGTTTTACTATGGCAAAGACCACCAAAGTATCGAAGAAAAGAGTTGTTAAAGTTGAAGCTACCGGAAGAGCTTATGTTTCGGCTTCTTTCAACAACATCATAATTTCGCTAACTAACAATGCCGGCCAGGTTATCTCCTGGGCATCGGCAGGAAAAATGGGATTCAGAGGCTCAAAAAAGAATACTCCTTATGCTGCCCAGATGGCTGCTACGGATTGTTCAAAAGTAGCGTATGATCTCGGACTCCGCAAAGTTAAAGTTTACGTAAAAGGCCCGGGTTCAGGAAGAGAATCAGCCATTCGTACACTCCATACTGCCGGAATCGAAGTTACCGAAATTCAGGACATAACTCCATTGCCACACAATGGTTGCAGACCTCCTAAGCGCAGAAGAGTTTAATACAACTCCGACTTCGATATTTTAGAACAATAAGTTTAATAATACATAATTAACAAGCTTTATGGCAAGATATATTGGTCCTAAGACAAGGATAGCCAGAAAATTCAAGGAACCTATCTACGGGCCCGACAGTTCATACGAAAAGAAGAACTATCCTCCCGGAATGCACGGACAGAATAAACGCCGGAAAAAACAATCGGAATATGGTGTTCAGCTTAATGAAAAACAAAAGGCTAAATACACCTATGGTATTCTCGAAAAACAATTCAGGAATACATTCGAGAAAGCAACCCGTAAAAAAGGTGTTACAGGCGAAATTCTGTTGCAGTTAATCGAATCACGTCTGGATAACGTTGTATTCCGTTTGGGGATTTCCCCTACACGTGATGGCGCCCGTCAGTTGGTTAATCATGCACACATTACTGTTAACGGAAAAGTTTTGAATATCCCTTCGTACGAATGTAACAGAGGTGATGTGATAGCTGTTCGTGAACGCTCCAAATCGTTGGAAGTAATTCAGAATTCATTACAGGGTCGTATTATGCGTTACTCATGGCTTGAATGGGACGGTGCAATGATGACCGGAAAGTTTATTAATTTCCCTGAACGTGAAGAAATTCCTGAAAACATCAAGGAACAACTCATAGTTGAATTGTATTCGAAGTAATTTTTTTATCTTGCATTATTTTTAAACAAAGGACTTTTATGGCCATTTTAGCATTCCAGAAACCTGATAAGGTTATCATGATACAGGCTGACGAGTTTGACGGTACTTTTGAGTTCCGCCCTCTCGAACCTGGCTTTGGTATCACTATAGGTAATGCATTGCGCAGGATCTTACTATCTTCACTCGAGGGATATGCTATTACCTCATTACGCATCGACGGAGTTGAACACGAATTTTCATCGGTAAAAGGAGTGGTAGAGGATATAACTGATGTTATTCTGAACCTTAAAAAAGTCAGATTCCGTAAACAGATTGAATCGGAAGAAAGCGAAAAAATCAACTTTACCGTTACCGGCAAAGATACTTTTACCGCTGGTGATATAGCCAAACACCTTTCGATATTTCAGGTCCTTAATCCTGAAATCGTTATCTGCCACATGGAACCATCTGTTAAGATGAATGTTGAAATCAGCGTTAATAAAGGCAGAGGGTATGTTCCGGCTGAGGAAAATAAAATTGCTACAGCACATCTTGGAACAATTTTCGTTGACTCGATCCACACTCCAATAAAAAACGTGAAATTCAGCATCGAAAACTTTCGTGTTGAACAGAAGACTGACTACGAGAAACTTGTTCTTGAAATTAAAACTGACGGATCAATTCATCCTAAAGATGCGTTGAAAGATGCAGCCAGGATCCTGATCCATCATTTCATGCTCTTCAGTGATGAGAAAATTACTCTCGATATTGAAGAAAAAGCAGTAGCTGAAGAATTTGATGAAAATACACTTCACATACGTCAGTTGCTAAAAACCAAGTTGGTGGATATGGACCTTTCGGTACGCGCCCTCAACTGCCTTAAAGCAGCCGATGTAGAAACCCTCGGAGAATTAGTTGCTTTTAATAAAAACGACTTATTGAAATTCCGCAATTTCGGTAAAAAGTCGCTCACCGAACTGGAAGACCTTGTAAAAACCAAGGGCCTTGAATTCGGAATGAATGTTGCCAAGTACAAATTAGATAAGGAATAAGCGAAATGAGACATCAGAAATCAATAAACCACCTGGGACGAACCAGTACTCATCGCAAAGCTATGCTTGCGAATATGGCAAGCTCGCTGATCAAACATAAACGTATCAGTACTACAATCGCCAAAGCAAAGGCACTTCGTGGATATGTAGAACCTTTGATCACACGCTCAAAAGTAGATTCAACTCACTCACGCCGTGTTGTTTTCAGCTACCTGCAGGATAAAGATGCAGTAACGGAACTCTTCCGCGAAATATCGTTGAAAGTAGCTGACCGTCCGGGAGGATATGTACGCATACTCAAAACCGGTTTCCGCCTTGGAGATAATGCTGATATGTGTATAATCGAATTGGTTGACTATAACGAAAACCTGTTAACTGTTAAGGATGCAACTGCTAAAAAAGCAATTCGCCGCCGTAAACCCGCTGCCAAGAAAGCTTCGGATACCGCTGTTGAAGCTCCTGTAGCTGAAAAGGCTCCTAAGGCAATAGCTAATGCCGATGAAGTAACAGAAGAAGTTATTGAAACTCCGGTTGAAGACGTAGCCACCGAACAAGAAGCCGAAACGGAAGAAAAATAATTAAAATTCAGATAATGAATTCATTAAAAGGATAAAGTAAAGATTTCTTTGCTTTATCCTTTTTTTATTTTTTTGAAGGATTGAATGCGATAATGCGATAATGTGATAATGCGATAATGTGATAATGCGATAATGAGTAAGGTGATAATTTGTAATTCAAGTTGTAATAGTAATTAGCACATTATCTCATTAATTAATTAGCATATTAACCTAACCCTAAAACCTTAAATTAAAATATATGAGTCAGATTGTTAATATTACCGGCCGTCAGATTTTAGATTCACGCGGCAATCCTACCGTTGAGGTAGATGTATTTACTTCGAACGGCGTTATGGGTCGTGCAGCTGTTCCATCAGGTGCTTCAACCGGAATTCACGAAGCATGTGAACTTCGCGATGGCGACAAATCTGTTTACAAAGGAAAAGGCGTACTCCAAGCTGTTCAGAATGTCAATAAAGTGTTGGCTGAAGAATTAAAAGGCTTCTTTGTTACCGAACAGAACGAAATCGATCAGAAAATGATTGATCTGGACGGTACACCTAACAAATCGAATCTCGGCGCAAATGCTATACTTGGCGTTTCACTTGCAGTGGCAAATGCTGCTGCCCAGGAGTCGAGCAGTTATTTGTTCAGGTATGTAGGCGGGGTGAATGCTAATACACTTCCTATACCAATGATGAATATTATCAATGGTGGTTCCCATGCTGATAACAGCATTGACTTCCAGGAATTCATGATCATGCCTGTTGGCGCTCCTACTTTCCGTGAAGGTTTACGCATGGGTGCCGAAGTTTTTCATAGCCTCAGCGCTGTACTAAAGAAAAACGGATACTCAACCAACGTAGGTGATGAAGGTGGATTTGCTCCTAACCTGAAATCGAATGAAGAAGCGATTACTGTAATTCTTCAGGCTATTGAAAATGCTGGTTACAAACCTGGTCAGGATGTGTTTATTGCCCTTGACCCAGCTTCGAGCGAATATTTCCTGACTGATGAAGGTGTTTACCACCTGAAGAAATCGACTGGAGAAAAACTGACTCCTTCGCAGATGGTTGACTACTGGAAAACCTGGATAGATAAATACCCGATTATTTCGATCGAAGATGGAATGGCCGAAGATGACTGGGACGGATGGAAACTGATGACTGATGTAATGGGCAAGAAAATCCAGCTGGTAGGTGATGATTTGTTTGTAACCAATACAAAACGTCTCCAGATGGGAATCGATAAGGGTGTGGCTAATTCAATCCTCGTAAAAGTTAATCAGATCGGTACTCTGACAGAAACTATTGATGCTGTTAACATGGCTTACCGTAATTCATATACCGCAGTTATGAGCCATCGTTCGGGCGAAACCGAAGATACCACCATTGCTGACCTCGCAGTAGCTCTGAATACCGGTCTTATTAAAACCGGATCAGCAAGCCGTACCGACCGTATTGCAAAATACAACCAGTTGCTTCGCATCGAAGAGATACTTGGTAGTAGTGCAAGGTACCTAGGCAAAGATTTCAAATATGCCAGATAACCTTAAGGGTTAGATAAAGTGTAAAAGCCGGTAGTTTCTCTGCCGGTTTTTTTTATGTATTTGAGTTATGTATTTTTATCTCATTCTATATCCGGAAATGGAATACCTTTGTTTAAAGTTATCGTTCTGTATAGCTGGAAAAGTACATACATTCGTAAGATTCCTGATATTAATTGCAAATATTTATGCCACAGGAGATCGAGAAAAAATTTCTGGTCAGGGAAGGATATAAGCAAACTGCCTATACTCATACCCATATTACGCAAGGCTATTTGTCATCAGCGCCCAATCGCATTGTGAGAGTGCGAATTTACGGCGACAAAGGCTATCTGACCATCAAAGGAGTCGCCAGCCTGTCAGGCATGAGCCGGTACGAATGGGAGAAGGAAATTACAGTTTCTGAAGCCCGCGAATTGCTCAGTTTATGTGAGGCTGGCGCAATTGATAAAACCCGCTACCTTGTGCAAGTAGGGGAGTTCACATTCGAAGTGGATGAGTTTCATGATGAGAATCAAGGACTTGTAGTCGCCGAGGTAGAGCTCAGTTCGGAAGATGAATTGTTTGATAAGCCGCAGTGGCTGGGCAAAGAAGTAACCGGTCAAAAGAAGTACTACAATTCGAGGCTGGTAAAAAAGCCATTCAGTAGCTGGTAAAAAAAACGAAGGGTTCCATTTTTATGGCACCCTTCGTATATGGCCAGATTATAATTTTTCAAGTATAAATTCAGTCATACGGGTGTATAGGTGGTATGTAGTATTGCCGCCGTATATACCATGGTTCCGGTTGGTGTATAACTGCATTTCAAATTGTTTGTTGGCTTGTACAAGGCGTTCGGTAAATTCAAGTGTATTCTGAACATGAACGTTATCGTCGGCTGTGCCGTGGCAAATGAGAAAATTCCCTTTAAATCCTTCTGCAAAATTAAGAGGTGAGTTTTGGTCGTATCCATCAGGGTTTTCCTGGGGCGTACGCATAAAACGCTCAGTATAAATATTGTCGTAATACCGCCAGTTGGTTACAGGAGCAACAGCGATGCCGGTTTTGAAAATACCATCACCTTTTACCATGCATGAAGATGAAATATAGCCTCCGAAACTCCAGCCCCAAATCCCTATTCGGCTAGCATCAACATAAGGAAGAGTACCCATGTAACGGGCAGTTTCTACCTGATCGATAGTTTCATATTTTCCTAACTGAAGGTAGGTCATTTTACGGAATGCTTCGCCCCGGCCTCCTGTTCCGCGGCCATCAACGCATACCACAATATAGCCGAGCTGAGCCAGGTAATCTTCCCATCCCAGATCCCAGGCATCTAGCGCACTCTGTGAATTTGGTCCACTGTATTGGGTCATGAAAACAGGATATTTTACTGACGGATCGAAATTTGCCGGTTTCAACATCCAGCCATTCAGTTTTATGTTTTCAGAAGTAGTAAAGTCGAAAAATTCCCTGTATCCGAATTTGTATTCCTTCAGTTTTTCAACCAATGGCTTGCTTTCATCGAGTACCCGAACGGGTTTGCCTTTAGTATTATATAAAACAGTTGAGGATGGTGTGTGTGCATTTGAGGATGTAATAGTATAGTATTTAAACCCCTCGCTGAACCGGGCAGTGTTAGCTCCGGTATTTACCGAAAGTTTCTTTTTCCCGCTGCCGTCCCATTTTATACAGTACACTTCACGCTGGTATGGAGTTGGTTCAGCCGAAGTATAGTAAATAAGGTTATTTTTCACATCACATCCGTTCAGGTCGGTAATATCAAAATTCTCTTTGGTGACCTGCGAAACCATCTTCCCCTGCATATCGTACAGGTAAATATGAGAATAACCGTCGCGCTCACTTACCATAGTGAAATGGGTTTTGTCCTCCAGAAACCTGATATCGTCGAAATACGACTCGTCGAGATAATACTTATTGGTTTCGGTAAGTAAAAGCTGTACTTTACCTGTGGCAGGAGCAGCAATCAGTATCTCGAAGTTATTTTGTAAGCGGTTGAGCCTGAATATTGCCAGTTTGTTGGGATCCTGTGTAAAGCGTATGCGGGGAATGTAGATATCGGTTTCAGTGCCTATATCCATAATTTGTTTCTGCCCGCTGCTGATATTAAAGGTGTGGACACTTACAACAGAGTTGGGATCACCTGCTTTAGGGTATTTAAAGGTTGAAACACCCGGATAAAGCTTGTTCTCATCCAACGAAGGTTCCTGCCCCTGAAACATGGTCATGCTGAATTGCGGCACCTTGCTTTCGTCGAAGCGCACCCAGGCAAGATATTGCCCATCAGGCGACCATTCAAATGCTTTGTTGAATTCAAATTCTTCTTCGTACACCCAGTCGGGAACTCCATTAATGATATAATTGAATTTGCCGTCGGAAGTGACTTGTGTCTCTTTTCCGGTAGCAAGGTCGGTATAATAAAGATTATTCAACCTGACGAAAGCTATCATGCTGCCATCGGGCGAAAAGGTGGCCAGTTGCTGTTTGCCGTTTTCGGAAACCGGTGTAAGGGTCTGCTTCATCAGGTCAAAGACGAAATAATTAGCGGTAAACGAACGACGGTAAATGGCTTCCCTGTCGGTGAGAAGCAATACTTTGGTTTCGTCGGAATTGAAACTGTAATCGCTGAAATTTTTGAATTTATCAGTTTTGAATACAGCCAGGTCAAGCAGAGTATTCACGGCTTCACCGGTTTCGTAACTGTGTACGACAAGTTTGGTTCCCCTGCCTTCGGCAACAACATAATTTACGCCGTCTTTCATCGAACGGAACCCCCTAACGCCAGGCGAATAGAATGTATTATCCTTAAAAAAATCATCGAATTTAAATTGTTTGGTTCCGTTTTGTGCATGAGCATTTATGTCTGCAAGTAAGCAAAAAACAAAAACTACTAATACTGTAAAACTGTTTTTCATCATTCTGGATATTTGATGTCAAAAGTATAATAATAGCTTCATAATTTTATTACTTGTTCAAAATAAATCGAGGTTGAAGCTTGAGCGGTACCTGAAAACAGCTCAATTTGAAAAGAATTCAGAAAACTGTTTCGACGCTTGAAGATAATGTACTACTTTTGCAGTAATAACCGCGTTGTTAGCTCAGTTGGTTTAGAGCACCGCCTTGACAGGGCGGGGGTCACTGGTTCGAATCCAGTACCGCGCACACTATTGATTATCAGTTATTTGTGCTATAATTACAAACTTGTCGACACAGTATATGGACATACTTAAAGCAATTTCCGCAATACTGAGTTTATAGGTTTCTGTTACTTTGTAGGTACTATTATCATCTATTGAATATTTGCATAGATTTGCAAAATCATCGCTGGATGTCCTCCTGCA
>CAIJPI010000018.1 GCA_903822525.1 uncultured Bacteroidales bacterium
CCTGGTTTCAATCATTTTACCGATCATTCTATCCGTTGAAAAGCTCCGGAAAATATCTTGTTGTGATTGCCGGCCCTACAGCAGTAGGTAAAACTGATGTTGCCATTGAATTGGCGCAACATTGGAAGTCCGAAATTATCTCAGCCGATTCGAGGCAATTCTATAAGGAAATGTCTATCGGTACAGCTAAACCGGATCAACACCAGCTTGATGTCGTAAAACATCATTTTGTGGGGCAGCTTTCGATTCATGATTACTATAATGTATCCATGTTCGAGCATGAAGTTTTACAGCATCTGGAAGGAATTTTTATTAAGCACGACCTAGTGTTCATGGTAGGTGGCTCGGGCTTATATATTGATGCTGTTTGTCGGGGAATTGACGATTTCCCTGATCCTGAGCCCGGACTTCGTGAATACCTAAAAGGCATATTCCTGGACGAAGGAATTGTGAGATTACAGGAAATGCTTCTGGAAATGGATCCGGAATATTTCAAAACTGTTGATATAAATAACCCGAATCGATTGCTTCGTGCTCTGGAAGTATGCCACACAACCGGAAGGAAATTTTCGGATCAGAGGTTGAATAATTTTAAAAACCGGAATTTCGGAATTATTAAGCTGGGCTTGAATCTGCCTCGCCCTGATTTATTTGGCCGGATTGAGTTACGTGTAGATCAGATGCTTGAAAAAGGACTCGTAAGTGAGGTGAAAAGGTTGGAATCGTTCCGGCATTTGAATGCACTGAATACTGTTGGCTATAAGGAGATACTCGAGTTTCTGGATTCGAAAATCACTCTCGATCAGGCCGTTCTGAATATCAAAACAAATACACGCCGTTATGCAAAAAGGCAGTTGACCTGGTTTAACCGCACGGATGAGTATGTTTGGTTTGATCCTTCCGGTCTAAAAGAAATAACCGGCTATTTAACGGAAAACTGTAAATAGCCGGTTACCTGCTTTATATTCAAATAATTTTATTTCAAATACTGATCCAGCCAGCGGAAGAATTCACGCTGCCAGAGTACGCTGTTCTGCGGGTGAAGCACCCAATGGCTTTCGTCGGGGAAATGCAGGTACCGTGCCGGTATACCTCGAAGTTTGGCTGCGTTGTAGGCTGCCATCCCCTGGGTATATGGTATACGGAAATCATTTTCTCCTTCAACAATCATAATTGGGGTATCCCACTTATCCACGAATTTGTGTGGTGAGTTTGCATACGAATGATCGACCTTAGGATTTCCTTTCGCCCAATAAGGACCTCCTAAATCCCAGTTTACGAACCACATTTCTTCGGTTGTAAGATATTGATCTTCAAGATTAAACATACCACAGTGTGAAATGAAAACTTTAAACCTTTTTTCGTGATGCCCGGCGAGCCAGAGTACGGAAAAACCACCATAACTGGCACCAACAGCACCCAGTTTATCCTTGTCAACAAAAGGCTCTTTCGCCATTTCATCAATGGCTGTGAGGTAATCTTTCATGTTTTGTCCACCATAATCACCACTGATCTGGTCGTTCCATTCCTGTCCGAATCCCGGCAATCCACGCCGGTTAGGAGCAACAACTATATAATCGTTGGCTGCCATAATCTGGAAATTCCAGCGGTAGGAGAAGAACTGGCTGACCATACTTTGAGGGCCACCTTCGCAAAAAAGCAGGGCTGGGTATTTTTTATTGGGGTCAAAATCAGGAGGATAAATTACCCAAACCAACATTTTCTTATTATCGGTTGTGGTCATCCACCGCTCTTCTACTTTTGCTGAACGGATGTCACTTAATATGGCTTTATTTGTAAACGAAAGCTGTACATCTTTCCCTGAAGCATCAATTTTATATATTTCTGTGGGCATTAACATCGATTGCTTTGATGTAATAATATCCTTGCCGGCAAGACTAATTGACAGGAAGTCGCATATTCCGGAACTGATCTGTCTGATTTCTTTACTTGCCAAAGTAAGAGCATAGATATGCACTGTTCCATGAACTGAACTCAGAAAATATAAGGTTTTCCCATCCTGAGTCCAGCTGAAATTATTAGCTCCCTGATCAAATTTCTCAGAATAATCAGAATATTTTCCGGTAGCAAAATCATAGATCATGATCCGGTCTTTGTCAGCTTCAAAGCCATTGCGGGCCATGCTTCTCCATACTATTTTTTTACCGTCAGGCGAAAAAACAGGATCCTGATCATATCCTTCCAATCCATTTGAAATATTAGTTTCGATGCCCGATTTCAGATCGTAAACATATATTTCGGAATTGGTGCTGCTAGCATATTCAAGTCCGGTCATTTTTTTGCAGGTATATGCAATTTTATCGCTCTGTGGACTCCAGTTAATCTGTTCCATTCCTCCCCAGGGAGCCATTGGAGACTCGAAGCGTTGCATTTCCATCAAATCTTTGCCGGTTTCCATTTTTCCGTCAGTGTATGTAGCTACAAATATGTGGCTGTAACTGTAATCGGACCAGCTATCCCAATGACGGTACATCAGATCATCCTCAATACGGGCATTAGCAAGGGGCAGATCAGGATAAGTATCATTGACGGTTTTGTCGAGTTTAACCCTTTGTGTATAAAGTATATATTTCATATCCGGCGAATAGCTGAATCCCGAGATGTCGCCATCAGTCTTACTGATTTGAGTAGGAGCAGAGCCATCAGGATTTGCTTCCCAAAGCTGCATGGTTCCTGATTCGGCCGACAGGAAAGCAATTTTCCTGCCGTCAGGCCTGAAAACGCCATTCGCTTCACTTCCTTTAAATGTTGTAACCTTAGATGCTTTTCCTCCCGAGACAGGCATGGTATATAAATCGCGGTTGCCTTTGTTTACTTCCAGATTATACCAGCTCACACCATATAAAAGTGTTTTATTGTCGGGCGAAACCTGTATGTCGCTGACCCGTCCCAGTTTCCACAATAACTCAGGTGTATACCTGTTAGGTGTCATGCTCTGCTGCGAAAATGCCACACTAAATATTGCTGCAAACAGCGAAAAGGCAATAAATCTCTTTTCCATTTAATTGTTTTTTTTTGAATATTAATCGTTTGCGAAAGTAGAAAAGATAATTCAATCAGGACTATTGAAAATGAAGTATCATTGAGTTTTTTACAGGTCATCTATATCAGTTTTTTAAACTGAAAGCGAAAAAGTTAACATTTTAAATAATGTTATTCTTGAGCAAACACCTATTTGCTTAATTTTACATTATACTTTATTTTATTTAAATATATTTTTTTATGCAGATAAACAGGATAGTACATAAAATGTGGAGCGAAAAACCTGTATTACTAATCATGTTAATTGCTTTTTTTACCCGCTTTGTCGCCGCCATTTTTTCGCGTGGGTTTGGGATGCATGATGATCATTTTCTGGTCATAGAGGCTGCACAGGCCTGGGCCGATGGAGTTATAGTGCCAGGACAGCCTCAGGTTCCAGGTCAGGAACTTATACCCGAAGGACACAGCATGTTTTATGTGGGTTTACATTACCTGCTTTTTAAACTATTTGCCGGAATAGGGGTCGTTGATCCTCTGTTTAAGATGTTTTTTGTCAGGCTGTTGCATGCCTTAGCTTCTACATATGCTGTGTGGCTCACATACCGTATCACAGAGAAACTCTCAACAAAAAAAGATGCCGCTCTGGCGGGATTACTCATGGCTTCTATATGGTTCTTACCCATGTTAAGTGTCAGGAATCTGGTTGAAATTATCAGTTTCCCTTTTACTCTTGCTGGTATATGGTACCTTGTAACTGCAGACCAGAAAAGGCAACCCTTTCTGTTTTATTTTTTAGCAGGATTAATACTTGGGCTTAGTATTTCAATCCGGTTCCAACTTATAGTATTTGTTGGCGGTGTTGGATTAGTAATGCTTTTGCAGCGTAAGTGGATACCTGCTGTAATTCTAGGGACAGGAGCTTTGATTTCTGTTTTTCTGTTACAGGGAATGGTCGATTATTATGTCTGGGGTTATCCGTTTGCCGAATTTATCGAATATGTAAAATACAACATTCAGGCTGCATACGACTATATTACGGGTCCCTGGTACAACTACCTTCTGCTGCTTGCCGGGATTTTTATACCACCTGTTTCACTAATGCTGCTTTTTGGATTTTTCCGTGTCTGGAAGAAACAAATGATAATATTCCTGCCAGCATTCCTATTCCTGGTTTTCCATTCGTTTTTTCCTAATAAACAGGAACGGTTCATATTTCCAATTATTCCGTATGTGATTATTGGGGGCGTAATTGGCTGGAATTCGTTCGTTGTGGGATCAAAATACTGGCAAAACCATATGAAATTGCTTTCCCGCACCTGGGTATTCTTCTGGATAATGAACCTTATATTGCTTATCCCTGTTACAACGGCTTATTCGAAGCGTTCGAGGGTAGAAGCAATGGCTTATCTGTCAAAATATAAGGGTATCAAAGCAGTGGTAGCTGAGGATACCAACAACGGCAGTGCCCAGATGCTTCCACGTTATTATTCAGGTCAGTGGATGCAGGCATTGTATAAATCCGAAACCGGAGTCCGGTCGTATATGTCTGATTCAATTCCCTGCGGAATTCAGGATGCCTCCTTTATCCTGTTTTACAGTGATGAAAATCTTCAATCCAGGGTTGATTCCATAAAACGGGTGATTCCTTCACTCGAATATGAAAAAACATTTGAGCCAGGGTTTATCGACCGCATTATGCACAATCTTAATCCGGTAAACAGAAATGAAACAATCTATATGTACCGGAATAACGATATTACAAAAACAATAAAATAGAAACCGAATTTTTACTTTAATTTGTACAGGATAATTTGTATGTTTGTTTATGAATAAAGAAGAAGCTAAGATCAGTATACGTCAACTTGTTGAAGATATTAACAACCATAATTACAGGTATTATGTGCTGGCTGATCCTATAATATCGGATTACGATTTCGATATGCTTCTCGAAAAACTGGTTTCGCTCGAAAAGGAGTTTCCTGAGTTCAAACAACCGGATTCACCCAGCCAGCGGGTTGGCGGTTCAGTAACATCCGAATTTACTTCAGCAAAACATACCTACCCGATGTTATCACTCTCAAATACCTATTCGGAGATTGAACTTCGTGAGTTTGATGAACGGGTGCGAAAACTTGTTGACGGAAAGTATGAATACATATGCGAATTAAAATTTGATGGCCTTTCGATCAGCCTTACCTATGAGAATGGATTATTGATCAGGGCTTTGACGCGGGGTGATGGAGAGCGGGGCGATGATGTAACAACTAACATCAGGACCATCCGCAGCATTCCTTTGCGACTGGTTGGTTCCGGCTTTCCTGAAGTATTCGAAGTGAGGGGTGAGGTCATTCTGCCAAGACCTGGATTCGAAAAAATGAACCTTGAGAGAATCGAAATAGGGGAGAATCCTTTTGCCAATCCACGAAATGCTGCAGCCGGAAGCCTTAAGTTGCAGGATTCGGCTGAAGTGGCACGCCGTCCACTCGATGGATATATGTATTATGCGCTGGGCGATTCACTTTCCTTTGTTACACATCAGCAAAGCCTGCAGGCACTAGCAAAATGGGGTTTCAAGATATCTGACAAGTCAGCTGTTTGTAGTTCGATTGAAGAAGTTTTGACCTTTATCAGTAAAATGGCCCGTGAACGCGAAAAACTAACCTTTGATATCGATGGTATTGTAATTAAAGTAAATTCGCTTGAACAGCAGCAGGCATTGGGGTTTACTGCTAAATCGCCCCGCTGGGCCATAGCCTACAAATACAAAGCCGAGCAGGTTACTACTCAGCTTCTGTCAATTGATTATCAGGTAGGACGCACAGGTGTTGTTACTCCGGTCGCAAATTTAAAGCCTGTTCAACTTGCAGGAACGGTGGTCAAAAGAGCCAGCCTGCATAATGCCGATATTATGGCAAAACTCGATGTACGAACAGGCGATTTTGTTTTTGTTGAAAAAGGTGGTGAGATCATTCCAAAAATTATTGGTGTAGATTTAAACAAACGTGATTTATTTGCAGAGCCGGTCATATTTATTGAAACTTGTCCGGAATGCGGTACCAGTCTCGAACGGCAGGAAGGCGAAGCAGGTAATTTCTGCCCGAACGAAGATCACTGTCCACCACAGATCAAAGGCAAGCTCGAACATTTTATCCACCGTAAAGCAATGAACATTGATAGCCTTGGTGAAGGTAAAATAGAAATGCTCTTTGATAATCATATAGTTACAGATATTTCGGATTTGTATAAATTGACCTATGATTCAATATTAGGTCTCGAAAAAGTTATAAAAGCACCAGAAGGAGCGAAAGAAAAGAAACTTAGTTTTAAAGACAAGACTGCAAGGAATATAATTGATGGAATTCTTGCTTCAAAATCCGCCCCGTTCGAAAGAGTACTTTTTGCAATAGGCATCAGGTATGTAGGCGAAACTGTAGCACGAAAACTTGCATTGCATTTTAAAAATATTGATGCTATTATTGCTGCCGAACCTCTGGAATTGCAGTTGGCCGAAAATATAGGCGAAAAGGTTGCAGGCAGTATATTCTCGTTTTTCAGGAAACCGGAAAATATTCTATTAATTGAAAAACTGAAAGCTGCCGGGCTTAATATGGTGGCTGATAAACAACCTGATCTGATTTCTTCAAACCTGGCAGGAAAAAGTATTGTTGTTTCGGGTTCGTTCGGTTCGTCAAAACGAAGGAAAGAATTGGAGGAAATGGTAGTCATGCATGGTGCCAAGTTGTCAGGTGGAGTTACTTCTAAAACTGATTTCGTAGTGGCGGGCGAAAATATGGGTCCCGAAAAGCGGCAGAAAGCCATCAATTTGAACATTCCTGTGATTTCGGAGGCCGAGTTTCTCGAAAAGCTTAAATGACATTTTATCTTGGATTACTTTTTGATTATTGCTGCACACCGAAAATGCAGCTTTATATTCGTATAGCAAATGCTTTTACCAATGAAGTTGTTCTTTTCTTCATTCCAATAAAGTTTCCCATATGTATACTCAATCAAAAGAAATAGATGATACTTTCTCAGCACTTTGTAACCTGGTGTATGCTAACCGGTTAAAAGAAGCGTTAAGCCAGCTAAGGATCCTGATGGAAGATATGCATGTTGCAGATTTTACCCTTCAATATGAGGATATCTATCAAACATATAGAATGCTTCTTGAATACAATTTCAGGGGCGTTGCCGATCCACAGCGGAATACCATCTTTGCTAAGCTCAAGATTTCGTTGCTCGAACTGGCTGATAAAGTTAGGCAGCATGCATTTGCTCAGACTGGCATGCACATTTATCAGCTAAAGTCCAGGATTGAGAAAGAAAAGGAAATAGCCAAGGAAGAAGCTACCAGACGAATCGATAATTATTCCTTCGAACTGGAATTTACCCGGTTGCTGAATGATACTGAATTATCAGCACACAATGCTGAATCCGAATCGCTGCCTTCCGTTTCGCCCAAGCTTTTCCAGCTCATGTGGTTAACGGATAAGTATACTGAAACGGATCTTCAGCTTATTAAAGCAATAAGGGAATCGGTGAGTTTGCCCTGGTACGAAAAATGCCTTGCCGTGAGTGCAATCACCCTGAGCCTGATAAACTGTTTTGACAAAGAGAAATTCAACGTTCTCTGTGAGTTTTACACCGACCGACAGCCACAAGTATGGCAGAGGGCTTTTACCGGCCTCATAGTTGCAGCATTTATTTATGATAAGCGAATTGAGCTCTATCCTTCCATCAGCAATCAGCTTCTGCGGTATGGCGGGAATGAGACATTTAATGCCGACCTCAATAATCTTTTAATCCAGATTCTGAAAGCACTCGAAACTGAGAATATTACCCGAAAGTTCCGTGAGGAAATTCTTCCGGATGTTCAAAAGTTCGAATCCAAGATCCGTGAGAAATTGGACATCGAGAATATTATAAATAACGAGCTTATTGAAGATAAAAACCCGGATTGGGAACAGATATTCGAAGATAGTCCCGACCTCTTAAATAAAATCGAGAAAATTTCGGAAATGCAGATGGAAGGCCTCGATTTGTTTATGGGAACATTTGCCATGCTTAAGAATTTCGACTTTTTCAAGGAAATATCAAACTGGTTTCGTCCGTTTTACAAGGAAAATGAAACAGTGCAAAATACAATAGGAGATGATATTCAGGGAAAATGGGAATTCCTGGCCGGCCTCGGGGAGTCTTTTTATATGTGTAATTCTGATAAATATTCATTTTGTTTCAATATCCGGAATCTGCCGGGCGAACAAAGCAGGAATGTAATCAGTTTGTTCAATATGGAAGCCGAGAATATGCGGGAGCTCACTAACGAGGATGGCCTTCTGAATAAACCAGGAAAGGATAATTTTATTTTTACTCAATATATTCAGGATTTGTACAGGTTTTTTAAACTGCATCCTTTTCGTGCTGATTTTCGCGATATTTTCGGGCTTTCCTGGGATATTTCTTCCGCTTGGCTCGTAGGGAACCTCCCTGACAATACTGATATTCTTCGCAACTCTGCTGAATTTCTATTCAGTAAACTGCATTATTCTGATGCAGCAAAGCTCTTCCTGGTACTAGCCCAGAAACCTGAAACAGATCAGGCTGTACACGAAAAACTTGCCTATTGCTTTCAGATGATGGGTAATTATAAATCAGCGCTTGAATATTATAAAAGAGCAGAATTATACGATAGCAACCGTTTATGGAGTCTGAAAAAGATAATATTCTGCTATCGCAAACTTGGTGATACAGAATCTGCGTTAAAATGGAGCCTCGAAGCAGTTGCCCTTGATCCGGACGACGCATATTTGCATACTATGCTGGGAAATTGTTACCTGGATCTTCAAAAACATGAAACAGCCCTTGATCATTATTTCAAGGTTGAGATCCTTTCACCCGAAAACAAAAAGATACTCAGGCCTATAGCCTGGTGCTGCTTTGTGCTGAATAAGCTGGATCTGGCAGCAGATTACCTTCGCCTCATCATCGACGAAGATTCCCCAACGGCGACTGATTTTATTAATGCCGGTCATGTTGAATTGTGCATTGGCAATAAATCAAAAGCTATGGAGTATTATTTTGCAGGGTTCTCTTACGGGGGATCCGATCTGGCGCGTTTTTCGGAAACTCTCGATTTTGATAAACATTACCTGGTTGCCAACGGCGTTGATCCCGCCGAACTACAACTGGTAACTGATTTTATTCGGTTCAGAAACTGATCAGATAAAAAATTTGTCACATTAGGCTGTTTTTTAAATATAAAGATTTAAAAAGCTATTACTTTTCGCTGAAGAAGATATTAATTAATAGGAGGGCTTCTTACCCCCAATCGTTTTTTTTATTGTTAATTAAATAAACGCTATGAAAAAAATATCTTTACTCCTTATCATATTTATATCTGTATTTTCGGCTTCGGCGCAATCGTCCAAAAATGGGAATGAGTCCCTCCAATCGAAAAATCAGCAGATTCCAGCGAGTGCTTATGCATCGGATCTTTTTATTGATAACATTACCGTTTATCCAAACCCTGTGACCGATATTCTCAGGATCGCTTTCAGAAGCAGCCATAAATGCATAGCTGAGATTTCGCTTTTTAATAATATTGGCAAGCCGGTTTATGATTTTGAATATGAAGTCGAAACCGGAAGCAATGTTGTTACCATCGATTTCAGAAGTAAGGTGATAGAACCAGGCATCTATTTCATCCAGTGTGTTGCAGAAAATGATATATTTACACGAAAACTGATAGTGAAATAGATATAATTCTGGATTGGTTGTTTTATCTTTTGATGAAATACTTCTTTCTGAAACCGAACATTTAAGCTCTCAATTCGTTTTATTCTGCTAGTATCTGAATAAGTCGTTTAGCTCTAAAAAGTCCTCATTATTTTTAAAAGTATGCTTAGCTCAAAACGTAGTATTGTTTTATCTTCAGTACTGGCATTACTTATATATCTTGTACCAAACCTGGTTCAGGATATTCATCGCATTTCAGGGGAGCATCAGCAAAGTACCTGTACTGATTTTTCGGGTAGATTACAATGGCATACTTATAATGAAAAATGTCTTGTTTGTGTTTTCGAATTTAACGTAATCGATGAACTGACGGATTCTATTTTTGTTCCGTTGGTACAACCCAAGATATCATTACTTACTGAGAATCGAAGAGATCAATTATATAATCCAGCTTTCCATTATTACAATTTACGTGCACCACCTCAGGTTTGTTAAATACAGGAGCCTGATTTACTTGATATTATCTTTATGATGCCTTCTTCAGATGTAAAATTTGAAGCAAATTTCGGCTGAGTTTCAGGCTGAGTAAATTCCATACTCTTTTAATACCGTCACTATCTAAAAGAAATGTGTATCAGGAGCTTTTCCTGTAATTTGCATTTCATGAAGGTAGCTATCCAGGCTAAGTCAGGAGGGCATCTGGCGGCAAATCCCCAAATTTTAAAATCCTTTGAATGAAAAAATATATTTTTTTGAGCATAATACTATTTATTTCTTCCAGCACGTTTGCAATTCCGGAAATATCGCCGGGTAAAGCGTTTTTGACTGGAAAAATTACGGCTAAGAATACCGGTGAACCGCTTCCGGGCGTGACAATCTATTTTCCAGATTTAAAAACCGGCGCAATTTCCGAAAATGATGGGATGTATAGAATTGAAAATCTGCCACATACCAAGGTTTTTGTACAAATAACATTTGTAGGCTATAAATTAATAACAGAGGAGATTGATTTGAGTGTAATTTCGACAAGAGATTTCGAATTGGAAGAAACAGTTGCCGAACTTAATGAAGTGGTGGTGACTGGCTTGTCGATGGCTGCAGAGAAAAACAGGACATCTGTTCCGGTTTTAACTATACAGCCACTTAATCTTATGCAAAGTGCCGCGACAAATATTATTGATGCACTTTCGCAGCAGCCTGGAATCTCCCAGGTTACTACAGGGTCCGGTATTTCAAAGCCAGTCATACGCGGTTTGGGATTCACCAGGGTAGTTACTGTAAATGATGGAATACGCCAGGAAGGACAGCAATGGGGCGATGAGCACGGAATTGAAATTGATGAGTTTTCAATAAATAAAGTTGAAATTTTAAAAGGCCCGGCCAGCATAGCCTATGGCTCTGATGCAATGGCAGGTGTTATAAACATGATATCTGCTCCTACATTACCTGAAGGAAAAATAAAAGGTAATATCTTATCAACCCTACAAACCAACAACGGATTAAGGGGGTATTCAGTAAACTTTACCGGAAACAGGAAAGGGTATATATGGGATTTCAGGTCCAGTGGTAAGATGGCTCATTCCTATAAGAATAAATATGACGGAAATGTTTTTAATTCAGGATACAGAGAATATGCGTATAGTGGAATTATAGGTCTTAATAGATCGTGGGGGTATTCGCATCTTCATTTCAGTTCATACAATCTTATTCCGGGTATTGTTGAGGGAGAGCGTGATAGCATTACCGGAAAGTTCACAAAGCCGCTTGCTTTAAATGATTCAACCGAAGGATATTCAGTTGCGTCAAACACTGATTTTAATTCGTACCATCCAGGCACCCCTTTCCAGAAAATTCATCATAATAAAATTGTTTGGAATAATAGTCTTATTCTAGGTGACGGAAGTCTGAAAACAACCATAGGTTTTCAGCAGAATCAGCGTCAGGAATACGCCGATATACTTGATGCTGGCCATTATACATTGTATTTTCTGCTTCATACAATTAATTATGATGTGCGTTATATCCTTCCGGCGAAAAACAAGCTAAATATTTCTCTGGGTATGAATGGAATGCATCAGAAATCTCAGAATATGGGAACTGAATATTTAATTCCTGAATACGCTCTTTTCGATATAGGAATCTTTGCGATTGTCAAAAAGACTATCAACCGCTTGGATTTAAATGCCGGTATGCGCTATGATTCTCGAAACGAAAAAGGAAAAGATTTGTATCTGGACTCTCAGGGGGAAAAGACTGAAAATAACGAAATTGGATCATTTCATCAGTTTTCAGCATTCAATACTACTTTCACCGGTATTTCCGGAAGCGTAGGAGCTACCTGTCAATTCTCTGAAAGCGTTTATACAAAACTAAATGTATCGCGCGGATTTCGGGCACCTAATATTGCTGAAATTTCGGCAAATGGAGTACATGAGGGAACCATCAATTATATAATAGGAACATCGGCACTGAAACCTGAAAATAGCATGCAGTTTGATTATGCTCTTGGTTTGAATTCCAGCCATATTTCTGCCGAAATTGATTTGTTTAGCAACAATATTAATAATTTTATTTTTCTAAGCAAACTCGAAAGTGTTACCGGAGGCGATTCCATCTCAAACGGATATAGTACATTAAAATATTCTTCGGGTAATGCATTTCTATCTGGGGGTGAGGTTTCTGTTGATATTCATCCGCATCCTCTGGATTGGCTGCACTTTGAAAACACATTTTCGTATGTTGTGTCAAAACAGAAAAATCAACCTGATTCAAGCAGGTTTTTGCCGTTTACGCCAGCACCCAGACTAACATCCGAACTTAAAGCATCAAAAAGAAAATGGGGTAGAAACTTAGCAAATGCTTACATCAGATTTGGAGCTGAATATAATTTCGTTCAGAATAAATTCTATTCAGCTCTGGGCACAGAAACAGCAACACCAGGTTATACGCTTGTGAACTTTGGAATGGGAACAGATGTGGTTTCGAAAAATAAAATACATTTTTCGCTTTACATCAGTGTAAATAATATTACCGATGTGGCATATCAGAGTCACCTGAGCCGATTAAAATATGGAGCTGTAAACAATGTAACGGGCCGGACCGGGGTTTTCAATATGGGCAGAAATTATAGCTTTAAACTTATTGTGCCCCTCGATTTCAGTAAAAAAATTAAAAAGTAAAATGAAAAATGCCCGGAGACTTGTACCCGGGCATTTTTTATTTTAATAAATGAGATCAGTTTTTTATAACCTGAAACTTTTTACTGATCCATTTATTTTTCATCTGTACCTGAATCAGGTAAATTCCTGAAGACCAGTTACAATCTATTATATATCTGTTAGTATTTGGCGTGACTGAATTTACGATTGCTCCTGTAATATCCCGAATGATGACAGAATGCATCGGGCTGTCGGTTTCGAGAATGGCACTCCCGTTGAAAGCAGGGTTGGGATAAAGATGTAAATCTTGGATTGGATTTTCAGGAATACCCACATTTGAGTCGCATTTCAATATAATTTCCCACCCGGAAAAAGAGTTGGTCCCATTCGAAATAAACTGGAATGTCAATGCTCCCAATGGGTTACTTGCTACCAGCTTCTCGGGAATAGTATTGCCGCAAAGAGTCGCAATCAGGTTGTCAGTAACGGCAGTGCCGTCGTACACTAACAACTTGTCGTTGATACAATTGATGCCTCCATCCTCAATTTCAAAGCTGTTGAAAAATGCTGTAAGTTGCTTGGTTTGTTCAGCCGGGTAGAATGTAATCACACTGTTTTCGTTAGCAGTATACTGATCGGTTGGCCCGCCGGTATCAAAAAAATGAGCATCGCAAACTGTGTAGGTTTTATTACTCATAAAGTACCAGGGTTTAACCTCGATATACTGGTTGCGTATAAGTGAATCGGATGATCCGCTTCGTGTTACTATAAGTTTTACAGGGTAAATTCCTGGTTGACCATAAGTTACAACCGGATTCTTTTCGGAAGAAGCGGAAGGTGTGCCCCCGGTAAATGTCCATGACCAGGTTAGTGGATTCCCAGCCGACTGATCGAAAAAATGCACAGGTTTATCAACAGCTGCAACAGTAGTGTCGGCAGTAAAGTTGGATTTCAGTCTGCCGTCGTAGAGTTGTACATTAAGTACCTTCGACTGTTTGTCAGTTACCTGTACCGTAAAGGTTTTAGGGAAATATCCCGCGGCTGAATATGTGATGGTATATGTGCCACCCTTAAGCAACCTGTGGTAGTCACCAACCTGCGGATCTGTATAAACTTGCGAACTATCTTTGTCAAATGCTGAAATAAAGATTTTGGCATTTAATGGTTCTCCACTCAATGAGTCAGTCACCAGACCGCTTAATCCATATTTTGATTGCTCAATGTAGTTCAGGAAAGAGCGGTAATTATAATTCCAGTGGGCAATAAGTTGATTTTCAGGTAATAACTTTGTGGCTGATATCTCAACTGTTACTTCCCTGCAATACCGGTAGTAATTCATATAATCCTGCCTTCCACCGCTTATTTCATACCATGCATATCCATTGGTAATCCCATTGTTAAACTGATTCATGTATGTGGAAGGTGCATTAGCGTGAACAGTATCGGCATATTCGCGGCTTACATATATCCACCAGGCATCATCAGCTGTTAGTTTTGACCATGTATCCCAAGGATAATTTACTACCTCTTCACCACCATGAAAATTTGCACTCATGGTAAAGGAATTGAATCCTGCAAAATTCATAAATGCAACAGTCTCAGGTTGCCATGCATTTCCATCAGGATGCTGACCACGACGTGGATCTGGATAATTGCGGTTCAGGTCAACATTATTTGCATTTGTTCGCGTGGCACCGTTCACGGAGTTGTTACCACCTTTATAGGTGCCGTCAGGATTGGCAAGTGGACAGATCACAATATCATGGTTATTTATCATGCTGGTGATCCGGTTATCAGTACCATAGCCTGCAAGTAAGTAATCAGCCAGATGCAGCATTAAAATGTATCCGGTGGTTTCATCACCATGAATTGACGATGTATATAGGAATTCAGGTTCGTTCTCCTGTACATTCACATTGTCTGATATTCGGAGTGCAAGTATTTTACGACCGCTTGCAAGTGTTGTAATAGTAATCAGTTTGCAAATCTCAGGATGATCGGTTGCGAATTGCTGCATTAGTGTTTCGTAAGCCGTGTAAGTGGGATAATAATTCCAGGTAAGCACTTGCTTTGGATTGCTTGTCATTTGTACCGGATACAATTCTGATGGTGCAGTCAGTACTTCGAAGGTGAGTCCGCCTGCCGCAAAATCGTTGAATTCCTTTTGGTTTGCATAAGCAAAAACAGTATGATCTTGAATTTTATCTATTGATAGATGTTGGGTAAGAATTGAAATCTGCGTTAGGTCGGAGAGTTGAAAGCTGAAATAAACCTCGCCGCGGCGATTCAGTTCCTCCTGTGCTTTGTCATTTTGGATAGAAAGGGTTTGCGCTGAAATTGAGCTAACAATGGCAAGAATGCATATAAATAGAATTGTCTTTTTCATGAACAAATTGATTGTTATTTTTCTTAAATGACCGGTTCAAGCTCAGCCATAAGCAGAGCTAACTGGTTATAATGCGGTTTTTCGATTTTAACCAAAGGTAAACGCAGGTTATTCGATATTATTTCTTTAATCTCCAGGGCTGCTTTAATACCTGAAGGATTGCCGTCAGCAAAAACCGATCTGGTAAAGTCAGTGAGTTTGTAATGTATCTCCCGGGCTTTTTTCATTTCGCCTTTTAGTCCCAGCGAAACCATGTCAGAAAATAATTTTGGATATGCATTGGCTATTACTGATATAACACCATCAGCTCCCATCCCCAGCAAAGGAAGAGTAAGCAGGTCATCACCGCTTATCACCAGGAAGTCTTTCGGCTTGTTACGAATAATATCCATTATTTGTTCGATGTTTCCACATGCTTCTTTGATGCCGATAATATTATCGAATTCTGAGGCAAGCTGCAGGGTTATCTCAGGTTTCATGTTTACCGATGTACGGCTTGGAACATTGTACATGATAATCGGTAGCGGGCTTACTGTGGCAATGCTCTTATAATGGAGGTAAAGTCCCCTTTGCTGCGGTTTGTTATAATAGGGGGTTACTGATAGAATAGCATCATAGCCATCAAGCGAATTCGATCGTATTGTATTAATAACTTCCTGGGTGCTGTTGCCTCCGATTCCGATAACAAGTGGAACTCTTTTATTCACAATATCTACGACAAACTCAGCGAGTGCATTTTTTTCTTCTCTTGTGAGTGTTGAAGTTTCAGCAGTCGTGCCTTGTACTACCAGGTAGTTTGCACCTCCTGAAATAAGATGTTCAATGAGTCGTTCGAGTGCAGTAAAATCAATTGTGCCTTGTTTATGGAATGGAGTTATCATGGCAACTCCTGTTCCTTTGAAGTTAATACTCATAGGGTTAGTTGTTTATCCTGCTTAAATAATGGATGATCTGGCCGGCAAATGATTCAATGGTTTCTTCCGGCCCGGCATGGATCAAAAGATCATAAAATAATTGGTGGTCTTCCTGGAATCTGCCTGCTTTCAAACGAGCCTTGGATAATGCAGCACAGTATAGCAAGGGAAGGTGGTCCGTCAGACTCAGGTCAATCAAAATGTCGAATTCCGTATTGATAAATTCTTTAACAAAAGGTTTTTGTGGCTGAATTCTCCAGTTTATATCTTTGGCGGTGATGATGTCCTGAGATATTTTAGGGATAAAATAGTGAGGAATTATTTTTAAGTCAGTATAGCATACTACCCTGACCTTCAGATTAATATCAGTCAGCCTGCTCAAAAGAGATTCAACGGTCTTATATGTTGCTTCATCAGGCAGGTAGTAAAGCAGAGCTAATGTGCGGGCAGAATCCAGATTTATCTGAATGCGTTCCCTTTCTATATCGTTAAGCTGTTGAAGCAGAAACGATCGGGCAAATTTTTCGCGTATATGTCTGATTATTTTCAATAGTGTTCAATTATTTACTCTTATGGAGTAGGAAATAATGCTGATTTGTACTTTATAACCCGCTAAAATACTCATTTTTTTTTCATGAGCTTTAAAGTCAGGGCATAAAAATAAAAATCTATCTCGGCTCATTTTAGCGCATTTCCTTTTAATACTTATTTAAAGTTATTGAAGCAGGAAATGATTTCTCCGATATACATGCGGTGATAGTCTTTTTTGGGATAATTTGCATTGATTTTATCAACCAGAAAGTGCTCCGGGACTATATCGGAGAAATATAGTTTCCGGCATTCGAGCATAAGTTTCGACTGTTCAAAAAATACAGATCCTGCAGGTGATTCGATGGGTTTCAGCCCGGTAGCTTTAATCTTGTCAATCTGCCGCCCCGAAACCTTGCCACACAAATTTAAAGCATCACGATGCACCTCTTCAAAGAAACTTACAGTAAAAAGGTCATTCGATTCCATGAATTTGTAAGTATATCGCTGCGGCCTGACAAAGCAGAAAACTACAGGTTTGTTCCATAATAAACCCATTCCGCCCCAGCTGGCTGTCATGGTGTTAAATGAATCCAGGTTTCCTGCCGAAAGCAGGAACCAGTCATCATCAATAAGTGTAAGAGGGTTCTGATTTATTTCTTTGGGATCAATTTTTTGAAAGTCACGGTATGTCATTGTTTTTTCTTTACCTGTTTTAAATTCAGAAGATTCAACGGATTCGATCCTAAACCGGAAATGCTTTTCTGGCTGAACCGCAGTACTTCATCATAATAAAGTACAATTACCGGTGCTTCTTCTATCAGTAGCCTATCCATTTGCATGTATTTCTGTCCTCTAATCGAATCATTGCTTTCGTTTATGCAATCATCGTAAAGCTTATCAAAACTTGCCGATGAGAAATGGGTATAATTAGGTCCTGCCGGACAAAAATTAGGGGTATAAAACAATGAAAGATAGTTTTCGGCATCAGGATAATCAGCTATCCACGATCCTCTGAAAAAATTAACTTTCGATTGCGCAATCATTTCTCTGAGCGTTGCCGGCGGGGTAACATCAATTTTTGTATTAATGCCGATTTCTCCAAGTTGGCTTTGAATGAATTTACATAGATCAAGATACGATGCATTGGTTGTCAAAGTAATAGGAGGGAGGCCTTTCCCTCCGGGGAATCCAGCTTTAGCCAGTAGTTGCATTGCTTTATCAGGATTATAGCTATAACCTTCAATTAGTTTCTGGTCAAACCAGGGCATGCCCGCTGGCACAAAACCTGCCGTACCTGCCATCCCTATATTGTTGCGCAGATAGCGCATCATCCTTCCCCTGTCAAACCCATAATTGATAGCCTGCCTTACAGCTTTGTGTTTCAGCGGGCTTTCATTTGCTGCTGTATAGGAAGTATCTATCAATATGCCTAAATATTCCGTGTTCAGATAAGGTTGTTTGGTCATGTTGATTCTGGAGGAATACTTTGTTCGCAGCATTCCTTCACTGCTTAATAATTCATCCTTATAGCTGGCATCAATTCCAGATACAAAATCAAGGTTCCCCTTAATAAACTCAAGAAATGCCGACTGTTTATCAACAATAAAAGTAACAGCAACAGCATCAAGGTAGGGAAGATGACCGTCAACACCCGATTCAAAATACTTTTCGTTCTTTAAAAGTACCAGTTTAACTCCTTCTTTCCACATCCCAAATTTAAAAGGACCTGTGCCTATTGGATGCCGCCTGAAATCAGCACCATATTTTTCAACTGCTTCGTGCGGGATTACCGAACAATATTGCATACTCAGCAATCCAAGAAATGGTGGAAATGGGGCCTTCAGTATTATGGTTAATGTGCTGTCGTTGATAGCTTTGAATGCGTTTACTTTGTTATCAGTCCTGACTTTGGCAAGAACCCATGCCCCGGGTGAAGCCAACTTGTCATCGAGCAAACGGTTAAGGCTGAAAACAAAATCCTGGGCAATAACTTTTCTTCCATGGCTACCGGTAAATATTTTGTCGGGATGAAAAAAAACATCATTTCTGAGATAGAAAGTATATTCTAAACCATCAGGCGAAATTTTCCAGCTTTTAGCAATGCTCGCTTGCACTTTCAAGTTATCATCCAATTGGACCAGTCCGTTAAATAACTGGTTTACAGCCCATATATTTGCCTGGTTGCGTGCAAATGCTGGATCTAGTGAGGTTATACCTGATGTCTCTTTATTCCGGA
>CAIJPI010000019.1 GCA_903822525.1 uncultured Bacteroidales bacterium
CGGTTGGGAATCTGGTATATGAAAAAAACAAGGTTCTGGTCAGTGGTAATGTCAAACTCTCAATCGACATGCCATCAGTTCCTTCAGGAATTTACATGATAAAATTCACTACCGGTACAGATCAGATTATCAGGAAAATGGTGATCAACCGCGATTAATGAGGAGATAAGTAATCATTTCTTTTTTCTTAATCTCTAAGTTAAGTTTTTGTTAGTGCCTAAAGTCCGGTTCCCTGTTAAAAAGGGGGTCGGGCTTTTTAGGGATCAGGTAAAACCCCGCTAATGCAGAAAGTAACCCCTGATGGCTCGCGTTTGTAATGCCTGTCGGTATAATTATTCCTCCGTTCTTGCTCGTCCTATTTTCTGCCGTTTGCGAGTAATATTATTGCCAATTGCTATTCTGCTTATTCCCTAAGGCATCCGATAGGTACCACCAAAACACCATCATTACGACGGTATGCGTATTGACCTCCGGTTATTACCATTAAAAAAGATGCCTGCCCCATTTTATCTTCATCAATTTTTGCTTTCAACGCCAATAAATTTTCAGCAGCTTCTTCAATCTGTTTGTTCCCTAATTTTATTTCTATTGCAGCCCAACGACCATCTCTGAGCCGAACAACCAAATCAGATTCTAATCCACTTTTATCGCGGTAATGAAACACATCACCATCTATCGCTTGTGCATAAACGCGAACATCTCTTGTACATAATGATTCAAACAAGAAACCGAAGGTCTTAAAGTCTTTCAATAAGCCTTCCGGGTTTGTTCGCAATA
The DNA here is from genome assembly GCA_903822525.1 of uncultured Bacteroidales bacterium. Taxonomy (GTDB): domain Bacteria; phylum Bacteroidota; class Bacteroidia; order Bacteroidales; family UBA4417; genus UBA4417. The sequence continues at coordinate 778 of CAIJPI010000019.1, forward strand.
CTGCCGTAGCAATCGAAGGATCCATAAAATGTCGTTTTGATGAAGTACGGATTGCCGTTTTGGAACGCATGGATGGCAGCCAGGCAGGTAAATCTTCCACCACAAAAATTCTTCGCAGCGCATTCAGGTACAAACTGATGGTTTTATCCGAAATTGAAATGTCTGTCGCTTCTATATCATTTTTAATGGTCTGTATAGATGCCAGGGTAGCTACATTTCTCGCCAGGGATCGCAACAATAACCGAACTCTTTCGGGATTCTTTTCCACATCATCAACGCGCGACACATCATGATTTATCACTGCCTCGATATAGTCTCTTGACATGCGCAACGCTGATGTTTCTTTTTTCCCAACGCTGGCAGGCCATCCACCTCTGCACAAAACAAAAGCTGTTTTTTCAATGGTTAAATCCGAAATCGCCTCTATCGCTTGATTTCCATCAAAAAGTTCACCTAAAGATACAGTGCCATTCGATTCATTCGATTCGAACAGACTCATAGTACGCATGAGCAAACGTGAAAAGCGCCCGGTGCCTGTGTGTGCGGTAACATTGTCGGCAGGCACGGCAGAGCCTGTCAAAATAAACTGACCTGCATCTGCTCGTTTATCTACTTCAAATCTGACAGCATCCCACAAAACCGGAGCCATTTGCCACTCATCAATTAATCTTGGTATTTCACCTTTGAGTAATAAGGAAGGCTTTGTATCGGCCATCGCCTGATAAGATGCAGTATTATCCGGATCTTGCATATACAAAATGCTCTTAGCGGCATTAGAAGCAGTACGTGTTTTCCCACACCATTTCGCTCCCTCAATTAAAACTGCCCCCGAAGATTGTAACGCAAGTTGTAATTCCTTATCGCACAAGCGTAATAAATAAGACCGTTCACTCATAATCTATATGTTAATAATTCTATGCAAATATACATCAAGTTCCTTAGATTTCTATTTTTACTTCCTGATTTGGCAACATATTACTTCCTGGTTTGGCAACATTTTACTTCCTGATTTGGCAATATGAATGCATGAGGCATTACATGTTACAAACACCTGTTGTAAAACCACTGCCGCTCGTTTCCCCTGAAGTCGCGCGTTTTTAAAGAGTGTCGGTATCAATGATATGCAGTGTTGTTTTTTGCCCTTCACTTACTATTACACCCAAATATAACAACTCCACTTTATTTTATAGTTCATCTACTTCTTTGTCATGGCACTGCCGCGTTCACGCTTCAAGTTTGTGTTTTTCGATTAAAGCCCAATAACTGGATTACTATCGGGTTTGGACTTTTAAGAATACAGGTAAAAACCATCAGGCAAGTGTATGAAGGATGGTGTGCTTATTATTGGTGCAACCGCTGCCAGCTTTGAGGTAACAGAGAATGGAATATATACCTGCATAGTTACCATCAACGGCTGCTCATCAGGAGCTTCAAACAGTATGATCGTTATTAATGTGGGATTACAAAACCTGGCATCAGCACAGCTTGAAATATTTCCTGTGCCTAGCAATGGTCTTTTCACTGCTTCCATCACATGACCATCAAATGCTGTATTTGCCATCCAGATATATAACAGCATCGGATCCCTGGTTTATGAGCAAAAGGATATTTTAGTGAACGGAACTACCAGGCAGACCATCGATATGCAATCAGTACCTTCAGGAATTTACATGATAAAATTCACTACCGGTACAGATCAGATTATCAGGAAAATGGTGATCAACCGCGATTAATGAGGAGATAAGAAATTATATTTGTATTTAATTGATTGTTATCAATCTTTTAATCAAGTTTTGTAAGTGCCTGAAGCCCGGTTCCCTGTTTTATCAGGGGGCTGGGTTTTTTGGTCTAATTGCTGTCTGCAAAACTGAATATCAGAAAGTTGAATTCATGGTATGAAGGATTCAAACAATCTGATAGTATATATTTTTATTCATTCATGTATTCTTTCCGAAACAACCTTGAGACATTATCGCAATGCATATCTTGCATTACCAAATTGTTATTATGGTGTTAATAACTTCTTTGTGTATTAAGTTGGTTTTTATTAGAGCTCATGTAAATTTGTCCTTAGTACTAACCAATTCTTAACCATTCAATGATCGTTTTGTTCTTAAGCGATCCTAACCCAATTAACCTCAGTTTTTATGAAAAAACGATTACTATTATGGCTTTTTTTGCTGACATTCAGCGGAGCTTTGTTTTCGCAAGGTGTAACTACCTCCTCGCTTGCGGGAACGGTTGTTGACGAAAAAGGCGAACCTGTAATGATGGCCAGTGTGCTTGCTATCCACACCCCAACCGGAACCGAATATGGTGCTGTTACCATGGAAGACGGACGTTTCGAAATCCGTAATATGCGTATCGGCGGTCCGTATAAAGTGATGACTACCTTTGTAGGTTTCGAAACTGCTACAGTTCAGGATATTTATCTTCAGCTGAATAATACAGCCTCCGTTAAATTGATAATGAAAAGTACAGCTGTTCAAATAGAAGGAGTTGTAATTCAGGGAAGCAAAAATACCAACCGTGAGCAGACGGGTGCCATGACCAATCTCGAGACCAAACAGATCCTTTCTTTGCCCACCATTACCCGGAGCCAGCAGGATCTTACACGTCTTACTCCACAGAGTGACGGTAATAGTTTTGGTGGACGAAACAACCTCTACAACAACTTTTCGTTAGACGGTTCCATTTTCAACAATTCATTTGGCCTTGATTATGCAACACCCGGAGGACAATCGGATGCACAACCCGTTTCGCTCGATGCCATTGAGCAGATACAGGTTTCCCTGGCTCCGTTTGATGTTCGTGAGGGTGGCTTTACCGGTGCAGGTATTAACGCCGTTACCAAATCAGGTAGCAATCAGTTTAAAGCTACAGCTTATACTTTTTTGAGAAATGAAAAAATGATCGGCAGTAAGGTAAGCGGAGTCGATGCCCCTAATGTTGATTTCAGCACCAACCAAACCGGTTTGAGCATCGGTGGCCCGATCATTAAAAACAAACTGTTTTTCTTCGTTAATGCGGAGTTGGAACGCGCCACCCAACTGGCACATGGTTTTGTAGCTGAAAATGAAACCAACGTCGGCCAGCCAAATGTTACAAGTGTTCAGGAAGCAGATATAAAAGCTGTTCATGATCATTTATTGAGCGAATGGGGCTACGAAGCCGGTGCATACCAGGGCTATAACCATAAAAAATCGAACGATAAGCTGCTTTTAAAATTAAATTACAACATAGCTAAAAACCAAACCCTCGTGGTTCGTTACAATATGCTCAATGCATGGAAAGACATTCTTCCTCATCCTGAAGCTATTATCGGACGCGGTCCAACCAGCTTTCGCCTACCATTCGAAAATGAATCCTATACCATTTACAACAAAATTCATTCATTCGTTGGTGAGCTAAACTCCATCTTCTCCAATACGATTTCAAATAAACTGTTGGTAGGCTACACTATTTTCGATGATCATCGTACACCTAAATCAGCACAGTTCCCGGTTATCGACCTTTTTGATGCCAATGGAAACCTAGCTATTTCGGCTGGATCCGAAATGTTTTCGACAAACAATCTGCTCAAACAAAACGTGTTTCAGTTTACTGACAATTTAACCTTTTATAAGAAAAAGCATACCATCACTGCAGGTGTCAACTTCGAAAAATTCCATTTCGAAAACTCCTTTAACCTCTTTTACTATCCGTGGCATATGTACTTTGGCGGTGTTGACGAATTTTTGGGACTTACCAAAGAAGATATTGATTACAATGCCGAAGTGGTGGCCGCTAATCAAAAGAATTATCAATTGGCAATTGTTGATGTTGCACAATTAGGTTTATACGGACAGGATGAATGGCAGGTAAATAATAAGTTCAAGATGACCATGGGCTTGCGAATAGATATTCCTATCTATTTAAAAGATTTGGCAGTTACAGCTGCTTCACAGGAAGCTGCTGATTTTGAAGGTTGGGTTGATCAGGATGGCAATTCAGTTAAACTTGATCCGGCAGTATGGCCTAAATCAAAGTTAATGTGGTCGCCAAGGGTTGGATTCAATTATGATATTAAAGGCGACAACAGCTTAACACTACGCGGAGGAACCGGTATCTTCACTGGCCGTATTCCTTTTGTATGGTTAGGCAACCAGGCTTCAAACCCTGGTATTTTCCCAGGCTATACATTCCAGGTTAACTCAACAGCCGAAAATTTCAGCTTTCCACAGGTTTGGAAGTCAGACCTTGCTGTCGACTGGAGATTTTCCGAAGGATGGGTAGGATCCTTTGAAGCCATTTACGGAAAAGACATCAACGCCGTGGTTCACCGTAACTACGATATGCTGGCTCCATCGCAGCAATTGACCGGTGCCGATAACCGTGCCATATTTGGTGGTTTCAACGAAACACACATATATGCAACTTCTCATCCTGATACTTTCCTTGATGCCGGGTATATTGTTCTCGATAATGTAAATGAAGGTCATCAGATGAGTCTGACAGGCAAAATAGCGAAAGATTGGAAATTTGGTTTGCATGGTGACATTGCATATACATACATGGATTCAAAGGATTATACCTCTATCCCTGCCGAGATTGCAGCCGATGCGTTCCAACGTAACCCTGTGGTAGGAAATCCGAATACACCTGCACTTTCATGGTCGAGGTATGGCTTGAAACACCGCGTTATTTCGAGCTGGATGTATTCAAAGGAATATAAATCAATGGCCTCTACCTTCGGGATATTCATCGAAGCCGGACAGGGTAACCGCTATTCATATACCTATGCCGGCGACCTGAACCAGGACGCCATTGCAAACAACGATTTGTTGTATGTGCCTGCTGATCAATCCGAAATTCACTTCGGAACAATAAACGAAAGCGGTATGGGTGTAACAGCCGAAAATGCAGCCGAACAATGGACCGCACTGAACGCATTTATTGAGCAGGATCCGTATCTGAAAGACCGTAAGGGAAAGTATGCTGAACGTAACGGCGTTTCATTGCCATGGTTCTCGCAGCTCGATTTCCGCTTTATGCAGGATTTCAATTTTATGGCTAAAGAACGAAAACACACCTTCCAGGTATCACTCGATATTATGAACCTGGGCAATCTCATCAATTCCAACTGGGGAGTACGCCAGCTTTCGCGCACTACCAATCCGATCAAGGTTAATGGCTTGGATAATGACAACGTTCCTTATTATCAGTTTGATACCAACCTGAAATCATCCTATGTTGATGACTTTTCGACACGCTCGAAATGGCAGATGCAAATAGGAATCCGTTACATTTTGTAAAAAATGAAGGTGGAGTTTTTTAGTCGGGGTGCGAATTTAAGTCCCACTCCGACTAAAAATCCTTTAAAGGCCATTTATCTCCGGGTAAATGGCCTTTTCATTAATGCAGACACCTCAAAATCAGAATTGACTATATTTGTTGGGCATTGTGTAGGTAATAGTTTAAATTAACTGTTAAAAAAATGTTAGGTAAAACTGAGAATATACTATTTGATCTGGATGGAACTTTGACCGATCCCAAGGAAGGTATTGTAAATTCAATTCTGTATGCCCTTGACAAACTTGGTATCCGCGAAAACAATATCGCGGAACTCGATTCTTTTATCGGGCCGCCGCTTCGCGACTCCTTTGTAAAAAGGTACAATCTCACTGACGAACTCGCCGATCAGGCTATGACTTATTATCGCGAATATTTTTCCGTGAAAGGACTTTTTGAAAACAAACTATACCCGGGAGTTGTTGAATTATTACATTCGTTAACTTGCAACGGATACCAGTTATATGTTGCTACATCCAAGCCTACGGTTTATTCGATACAAATCCTTAAGCACTTCAGCCTGGACAGCTATTTTAGGGAAATTATCGGCAGCAACCTCGATAACACCCGAACTGACAAAACTGAAATTATTTCACATATTATTTCCACATATCATGTGCCTGCAAGCCATTCAGTTATGATTGGTGACAGACAACACGATATAATCGGGGCAAAGAACAATTCGATGAAAACTATAGGTGTAACCTTTGGATATGGCTCTGTGGAAGAACTATTATCCTTCCAGCCTGACTTTATAGTTAATAACTGTAAGGAGATAGAATCCCTGTTTGTGAAATAATTCCATTCAGATACGTCAAAAACACATAAGGATGAAGAACAAAATTAAAATTATCGGATTTGATGCGGATGATACCCTCTGGGTAAATGAACCTTTGTACCGGGAAACGGAAAATCAGTTTTGTGGCATTTTATCGCCTTATTTCCCTGAAAATGTGACAAACAAGGAACTGTTTAAAACCGAAATGCAAAATCTCGAAATGTACGGGTATGGTGCAAAGGGGTTTATGCTTTCCATGATTGAAACGGCCTTGCGGATTTCGCAGAATAAAATAACACCCGGGGAAATAAATCAGATTATAAACCTTGGCAAAGATTTACTGAATCAGCCTGTAATTCTGCTCGATGATGTTGAAGAAGTTTTGAAGAAATTACAGCCCGACTATAAATTGATACTGGCTACAAAAGGCGATTTGCTGGACCAGGAACGAAAACTGAAAAAGTCAGGATTGATAAAGTATTTTCATCACATCGAAATTATGAGTGATAAACACGAAAAGAATTACAGCAAGCTTATTCATCACCTGGATATTGAACCGCATGATTTTGTTATGATAGGTAATTCCATAAAATCAGATATTCTGCCGGTTATAAATATCGGATCAAAAGCCATACATGTTCCCTATCACACTACCTGGCAGCACGAAAATGATCATGATGAAATGGATAATAGTAAATTTGTTACAGTATATAAATTAATTGAAGTTTTAAACATTCTATAAGCATGCATAAATTCCTGGATATTGAGAACTGGAACAGAAAAGAACATTTTGAATTTTTCAGCCAGTGCGACGAACCCTTTTTTGGCATTGTGGCTGAAATAGATTGTACGAATGCATACCAGTTATGTAAAAACAATTCAATACCGTTTTCCCTATACTATCATTACCAGGCAACAATTGTGGTAAATCAAACCGATGAATTCAGATACAGAATCAGTGACGGTGAAATAATTGTTTTCGATAAAATACACGTTACCACAACTATAAGCAGGATAGATAACACTTTTTCATTTTCGTTCATTCCTTATACATCATCATTGAACGAATTCATAGATCTGGCAAAAATGGAAATGGAAAGAATAAAAAAAACATCGGGTTTAGGCCTGAGCGAAAATACGGGCAGGCTTGATGTAATTCATTTTTCAGCGGTTCCGTGGATACGTTTTACAGGAGTAACTCATCCCAGGAATTTCAAATATACCGATAGTGTTCCCAAAATATCATTTGGTAAATATTTCCACCGCGACGGCAGGATGATCATGCCCATTTCAATAAATGTGCATCATGGGCTGATGGATGGTTTCCATGTGGGACAATTTTTGCAATTATTTGAATCACTGATGGATAATAAAAATATTTGACGTTTTACTCCATTGGTAAAGCTACCTGGAATCGACCAAACTAAAAAAACTAATGACTAATGAATCTAACGGATTGCAGTAGAGGGAATCCAGATTGTGTCGCAATTATCCCGGGCCTTTTAGGGTTAGCAGCTATAGGGTTCGGGATATTTTATTGCCACTTCAGATAATATAACAGATTAAAATAATAATGGAGTACATTGAGAATAGGGACAAAGATGTACAAGAAGATGGCGAGTTTATGGATTCTGAAGATCTTTAGCCGGCTTCAGCCGAAATAAACCCCTACGGCAACAATGCGAAAGTAATCTGCTTTCTTTAACCCAATCTGCAATATTCTCAAAAAAAAACAGGCTATAAAAAGCCTGTTTGTTCAATTCAGTAAACTTTTTTTTGATTATACGTTCTGGTCCTTCAATTCGCGCTCGTAATATTTATAAAACCAGGTAATGGTTTCAATGCCTTTGAAGAAACACTCGAGGTGGTAGTTTTCGTTTGGCGAATGTGCAGCATCCGTATCGAGGCCGAAACCCATAAGTATGCTTTTTATACCCAGCACCTGTTCGAAAGTTGAAATAATCGGGATGCTTCCTCCACTGCGTGTCGGTACCGGTTTTATGCCGAAGGTGGTTTCATAAGCCTTGCTGGCAGCACGGAATGCAGCAGTGTTGGTAGGTGCCACATATGGATATCCGCCATGGTGTTCGGTAACTTTAACCTTTACGTACTCAGGGGCAATGGATTCGAAGTGCCTGGCAAAAAGTGCTGCAATGGTATGCGGATCCTGGTGAGGAACCAGCCGCATGCTGATTTTTGCGAAAGCACTGGATGGCAGAACGGTTTTTGAACCTTCGCCGGTATATCCACTCCACATTCCGTTTACATCGAGGGTAGGACGTATGCCTGTACATTCGTTTACAGTATACCCTGTCTCGCAAAGGGTGGTTTTAATATCAAGTTTTTTCTTGTACTCATCCAGGTTGAAAGGGGCTCGGGCCATATCGGCACGTTCTTCGGGCGAAAGTTCCAGTACATCATCGTAAAAACCCGGAATGGTGATATGATTATTCTCATCATGCAGCGATGCAATCATCCGGGCAAGAATATTTGCCGGGTTTGCAACTGCACCGCCATACAGGCCTGAGTGCAGGTCTTTATCAGGACCGGTGACTTCCACTTCCATATAAGCAAGTCCGCGAAGTCCTACTGTAATGCTGGGGATATTAATGGCAATCATGCTGGTATCCGATACCAGGATCAGATCCGCTTTCAACAGCTCTTTATGGCCCGGAAGCCATTTTGCCAGCGCCGGCGAACCCATTTCTTCCTCGCCTTCTATCATCCATTTAACATTAAACTGCAACTGGCCTGACGAAACCAGGTATTCAAAAGCTTTTACCTGCATAAACAGCTGTCCTTTATCATCAACAGCTCCACGGGCGAATATTTTGCCATCGCGTATCTCCGGCTCAAAAGGCGGTGAATCCCACAGATTCAGCGGATCGACAGGCATAACATCGTAATGGCCGTATACAAGGATGGTAGGCTTTGCTGCATCAATAATTTTCTCGGCATACACTACGGGATGGCCCGTGGTAGGCATAATCTCCGCTTTATCGACGCCGGCTTTCAGCAACTGGTCAACAATGTATTGTGCCGTTGTTACCATATCGTCCTTGTGTTTACTTTCGGAACTGATAGAAGGAATGCGGATCAGGCCGAAAAGCTCATCAAGAAAGCGTTGCGAATTGGATTGGATATATTCTTTTAGATTTTCCATAGTAAGTATTATTAGTGTTTTTTATAATATTAGCCTGTTTAATTAGTAGTAATCACATTATCAGTAATATATAATTGTGTTGCTGTATTATGAGTTGAGTGTTAAACTTTGTGTTTTCTTAGTGTTTTAGTGCTTTTGTGGCAAAAAAAATAGCCACGAAGTCTCAAAGTCACAAAAAATCACTAATTCGGAATACAACTCTTTTCTATGCTTGAGCCAATTATATCTTTATTTTTTTTACCGATAATCTGTGTTTTATGCCTTTTGGTTAAGTAAAAATTAGCGAAGTATTGTTAGTGTGTTTCTTAAAATTGTCAGCCATTAATTCTGATTTTGGTTTGAAAAGTCAGTAGTGATCAGGGTCTATCTTCTTACTATTTAATCTTTCCGGCCTCATTAAAATATCTGATTTCGAAGGTTTCACCGTCGAACCGGCCATACGAAAAATGTTTCACCCAGTCGCCGAGTATAATACAACTGGCATTTTCCGATAGTTTAATATTTGTTGGAATATGACGGTGCCCGAAAACAAAGTAATCGGTTCCGGGTTTTTTTACTGCCATTTCGCGCGAAAAAATCATCAGTATCTCCTGGTCATTGAGCGAGTATTTCTCGTTTTTATCATGCTTGATCATTTTCGAAATGCGGCTTCCCCGTGAGAAATACAAGCCCATCTTCGTACCCAGGTCGGGGTGAAGCCAGCGGAAAAAGAACTGGTTAAATTTTGAGAGAAAGATTTTCTTGAGTAATTTATATTTATGGTCGCCGGGGCCTAGCCCATCGCCATGTGCCAGGAAAAAATTCTTGCCTTTTAAGGTTATTTCCTGTATATCGTCGTGGATAATAACACCTGCTTCTTCATTAAGGTAATTGAAAGCCCAGAAGTCGTGATTCCCTTTGAAAAAATGAATAGGGATGCCCTGTCCGGTTATTTCGGCAAGTTTGCTGAATAAACGGGTATACCCTTTGGGAACAACAGTTTTATATTCAAACCAGAAATCAAAAAGATCACCCATCAGGTATATAGCTTCAGCATCCTGTTTCACCATATCCAGCCAGCGTATCAGTCGTTGTTCGCGTATCAGGCTGCTTTGCCTGTCGGGTATGCCAAGGTGAAAATCGCTTGCAAAATAGATGCTTGTTTTTGTTGATTCCATCAGGGTAATATTTGAGTTATACCGGAGGTGTTAATCATGCCTCTGCTTACATTTTTTTAGTTTTCCTTTTTGCGAACTGTTTCTTGATCAAAACTACCGTATCCTTAAACTATAAGTTCTCTTTTATCAGGGTTTCCAATTCCCCAAACTCCGGGTCACGGGCAATAATAGCACCGTTTTTCCCAACCAGTATCATCCTCGGTATAGCCTGTACAGCATATGTTCTGCAATACTCCGAGGCAAGGCCTTTTGGGTCGTTCACCTGAATCCAATATGCTTTGTCAAGCATATATGCCTTCTGCCAGAGTTCCCTATCTGGGTCAACCGAAACAGCATAAATTTCAAAACCATGGCTATGATTCCTCGAATAGACGCCGGTAAGCTTTATGTTTGCCTGCCTGCACTGAGCACTCCAACTGCTCCAGAAATACACCAGCGTCAGTTTCCCTTTCAGGGAGGAGAGCAGAACCGGCTTCCCTGAAACATTCGGAAGTACTATTTCAGGAGCCGGCATACCGGGGCTTAATAACTTATTTCGCGATTTGCTTTCAGCCAGCTCCGCTTTGAAATCGATCATGCGAAGGTGGAATGTATTTACCAGTTTGTTCCCGGCATATGCAATACTAAGTGCACTGTCGAGCATCAGGAACAGCTCAGGTTGGGTTTGCTCCGACAAAAGCGGGTTAGGCCCAAAATTATTTGAAACAGCCAGCAGGGACGCAAGTGAAGCAGGGTGTCTGTTTACAAACGCAATAACTTCTGCTTTTTGCTGGTTGAAAATCTGAAGGTATGCAGAGTCAAGACGGGACTTAATGCTTATAAAATCTGGATTTGCGCGGCTTTCGGCAAAAATTCCGGACAGTGAATCCACTTTCAGCAGGTTGGTCGCAGTAAATCTGTTGTATTCGCAATACAACTCCGTTTCAGGTGAACCCTTAACTGTGTATGTGTCGCGCAGCGATTTTCCGTCGGCATTAAGAATGATTTTTTCAGCAGGTGAAACAACCAGCGTGATTTCATTATCCGGATTATTCTGTATGGAGTAATACCCGGCCGAGCTGACAGGGAACGAAATACTGAAATTTCCTGAAGCATCGGTGTACACCGAATCAAGCAAAGGACTGCTGCCAGGGAGAATCTGATATATATAAAGCTGCGTCTCCGGCAGTTTGGTGAATGTGCCGCTGATACATGCCTTTTCTTCAGAAATGTATTTGCATCCCTGCGAAAGCCATAAACTGATCAAAAGAATAATGTAAAAGGATCTTACCTGCATTTGTCTATACTGAAGAGATGCAAATGTCGGAAAAATTTCAATGCTTTCCCTTTCTCTCTCAATGAGCTAAAAGGTCTGAGGTTCCGGCTTGTATATCAGGAGTGCAAGACTTCAGGATAAAGCATGAATTACCGGAAAGGTTTTATCCCGTCACTTCAAAATATTTTTCGGTTAAAATTTCAAAAAATATATATGGTTAAAATTTTTCGGCATTTCGGAAAGGTAATTTGTTTTAACTTTATCGGTATCAAATAAAGCAGCTTATGAAACTGTATTCACTTTTTATATGGTCGTTATTTCTATTATTATTTATTCAAACGGTTGATGCACAGAAAGTTTTGATGCTTCAGAAGCCAGGCACAGGCAAACGTTATTTTTATCATACCGGGGATAAAATTTCAGTCCGTATGGGCTTGCCTGAGTTTACGGTTTATGGCGAGATTACTTATGTTGATGATTCCGTTTGCACCATAAATAAGGATTATACTTTTCAACTTTCAAAAGTTAATGAAGTTACCCGCACCAGGCATTTCATGAGCGCATCGTGGAGGAAACTGTTTCTTGTCCCTGTGATTTACGCCGGAGGAAGTATGATCAACAGGTCAATACATAACGAAAAGCCATTGGTCGATAATACTATACCTATTGTAAGCGGATCGTTTATTGCACTTGGCACTACCTTCCTGATCCTGCGCTATAAACATTGTAAAATAGAGGATAACTGGAGGCTGAAAGTCCTCGATTATGATATTTTCAAAGAGAAAAGCACGGATCATCCTCAGCCATAACTTCCCTTGCCGCATTAAATCGTAAAATGCCTACTTTTGTGGCAATATTACCATATGGCGCACCTCGAAATTCTTCAGAAAGCAATACTGGGCTCACACCTTACATTCGATGAGGGCCTTACTTTATATTTAAAAGCCTCAACCTCTGAGCTGATGTTTGCAGCCAACCAGGTTCGGAACCGCCTGCATCCCGGTACTAAAGTTACCTGGCTTATCGACCGCAATGTGAATTATACCAACGTTTGCGTGTCAGGATGCCAGTTTTGTAATTTCTACCGCGGGACCAATCACAAGGAGGCGTATATCACAACTATTGAGCAGTACAAAGAGAAAATCGACGAGCTTTTTGCCCGCGGAGGCGAACAACTTCTTTTCCAGGGAGGTATGCACCCTAAGTTGGGTCTTGATTTCTACACAGGCTTGTTTCGCCAGCTGAAAGACCTGTATCCGACACTGAAGCTTCATGCCCTGGGGCCTCCTGAGGTAGTCCATATTTCGCAGCTCGAAGGCATCACTTACCGTGAAACATTAGAGCAGCTTATTGCTGCAGGTCTCGACAGTCTGCCTGGAGCAGGAGCCGAAATTCTATCCGACAGGGTGCGAGGCAGTATATCGCGGAATAAATGTTCGGTGGATCAGTGGCTGGAGGTAATGCGTGTTGCCCATAAACTCGGGCTTACTACTTCCGCAACCATGATGTTCGGACATATTGAAACAATGGAAGAACGCATACAGCACCTGCTCCATGTGCGTGGGGTTCAGGATGAAAAACCCGAAGGTTCCACGGGCTTTATATCATTTATTCCCTGGCCATTTCAGCACGAAGGCACTTCGCTCCAGAAACTGCACGGCATCACCAATTCGGTTTCAGCCGAGGATTATGTGCGCATGATAGCTATCAGCAGGCTGATGCTGCCTAATGTCAGTAATATACAGGCTTCGTGGCTTACCGTCGGCAAAGATACTGCCCAGCTATGCCTGCACGGAGGTGCAAATGATTTCGGGTCCATCATGATTGAGGAAAACGTGGTGAGCGTTGCCGGTGCAAATTATAGTTTCGACGAAAATGGGATTCAGCGCGCCATCAGGGAAGCCGGATTCGAACCACAGCTGCGTAATCAGCAGTTCCAGGAATTACAATATCCCTGATCCAATCAGTTTCTTAACTTCAGCCAGTACAATTCCGGTTGCACCGCGTCCGTCGAGCACATAGCTTTTGCTTGTTGCTGATGCCTGTGATAGCTTTTCCTGATCCGAAAGCAACTCATTTACTTTTTGCACCAGCTCATCGGAAGTGCGAATTTCAAAAGCACCTTTCAATCCAATCATATCCTTGGCTTCATTGAATTTATGATAATTCGGCCCGAAAATGACTGGTAGTCCGAATGCTGCAGCTTCCAGTATGTTATGGATGCCTGCTCCAAACCCTCCTCCAACATAAGCAAGGGTTCCATATTGATAGAGTTGCGAAAGCATTCCGATGGAATCAACGATCAGAATCTCTGCGTCAATAACTTCGTGGGCATTTGTTTTTGAGAAACGTACGGCTTTTTTACCGGCTTTCACCATCAATGAGTCAATATGGTCAGTACTGATTTCGTGGGGAGCAATGATAAAGCGTAGGTTGCTGATGTTTTCAGCGGTAAGTTTAAGAATAAGTGCTTCATCGGCAGGCCATGTGCTGCCGGCAATCAATACACGGTGATTTCCGGCAAATGCTTTTGCCAGGGCTATTTCAACCGGTGTGGCTGCCACTGTGGCTACCCTGTCGAAACGGGTATCGCCGCTTACCTCAACATTTTCAATTCCAATAAACTGAAGGAGTTCTTTGGAGTCTTCATTCTGTACAAAAATCTTTGTAAATCCCTGCAGTACCTTTCGTGGCCATTCGCCGTATCCTTTAAAGAAATGCTGATCCGGGCGGAATACAGCCGAAACAAGAACAGTTGGTATTTTTTTCGATTGCAGATAGCTCAGGAAATTAAACCAAAACTCATACTTGATATAGAAAACGATATCCGGTTTAACAGTGTCAACAAATTTCTTCACATTCGATAGTGTATCGAGTGGCAGGTACAGTATAATATCAGCCCCGGCATAAGTATTCCGCACCTCGTAACCCGATGGACTGTAAAAAGTAAGCAGTATCAGGTGTGCGGGGTACTGCTGCCTGAAAGCTTCGATGATTGGCCTGCCCTGTTCGAATTCACCTAACGAAGCACAATGAAACCAAGCCAGTTTTCGGCCGGGCTTATTGAATGCAGGTAAAGAAACTATCCTTTCGAGGGTTGTCCAGTATTGTCTTCGGCCTTTAACCCATAAAGCGGCTTTTTTATTAAAAACAGCAGCAATCCGGATCGAAAGTCCGTAACAGAGGATCAGAAAGGAATAAATTTGCTGCATGGCTCAGTAGCTAAATGATCGCCTGGTTAATAATAATAAAACTTCTGACGGGTTTTTTTGTAAAGCGGCAGATACCATCCCACTTTCAGACTGCTGAGCAGGTCGATACGCGTTTCGTCCGGTCGCTTCATATCATTAAAATAATAGGAACGTCGCGAAAGGGTATAGGCCTGAACAAATTCGAGACCGGCAAAGAAATTTATCTTGCGTGAATTCCCCAGGTACTGGTAGCCTATAAACTGCGAAATGGCAGGGCCGTTGCACAGGTGGTCGTATCCTTTCTTGTAATCGCCTGCCAACTGAGGAGCTGAGTTGTTAGGGTCTTCAATCTTGATCTTATGCTGTAACATACCGCCTCCCAGTTGTACCAGTAGGCCGGAGTTGGGATTGGGACCTGCCACGGGAAATAATTTCCCAAGTTTGGCCCACACTGTAAATCCGCGTTCCAGAAGCATCACATTGGCAAATACACCTCCCTGATCGATAATGAACCCATCAGCAGTAGTGATCCCCGATAAAATACTTCCCTGGTTTTTAACGCCGTCGCGGAATATTAAATTTCCTTCGAAACTGAAACTCCAGCCACTGGTAGCTTTGTACATAAATCCTGCACCAATCTGATGCGAAAATCCGAACCTTTCGGTCATATCGCCGCCAGGCATGCTGAACCCATAAGTTGGATAAAACATGCTAACACTTAGAGCTGAATCCTTAACGTTAACCTGGGCATTGCCCGGATTTGAAATCAGTAAAAGTAAGAGAAGAAAAAGGTATGCTGCTTTGAAAAATTTCATGTGCCTGGAAGAATATACTGTGCAAAGATACAAATCGCAGGGAGCTGGCGATGGCTTTCTGACATATTTATCATTTTAGTGAATTTCAGGGTTTTGATACTGAAAGTAAATTTCTTCTTTGTCTGATAATTCAAGCATTGGAGTTGAAAAGGAGCAGGCGTTTCGTAATTTAAATCACAGGAAAATTCGAATAAAAGGCAGAATCAGGAAATTGAGACGCGTTTTTAGTTGATTTTATTGCTACCCGTCATTTTATATTAACGCTTGCTAAAATTACAAGGCAACAATAAATATCTTTGCAGGGAATTTATAATGCAAATACTTTTTCAGGAATATGAGAAAAATAGCAATGGTCGATCTGAAAGCTCAGTACGAGAAGATAAAACCTGAAATTGATACAGCAATCAGCGATGTAATAAACTCAACGGCATTCATTAATGGACCTGCGGTAAAAGAATTCCAGCTTGCCCTCGAAAAATACCTTGGCGTAAAACATGTGATTCCGTGCGCCAACGGTACCGATGCATTACAGATTAGTATGATGGCCCTGGGATTAAAACCCGGTGATGAAGTTATTGCTCCTTCTTTTACCTTTATTGCAACTGCCGAAGCAATCGCTTTGCTGGGGCTTACTCCTGTGCTGGTTGATGTTGATCCTGGCACTTTCAACATTAGTCCTGATGCTGTTGCCAAAGCTATTACTCCCCGCACCAGGGCCATAGTTCCTGTTCACCTCTTCGGACAAACAGCAGATATGGATGCAATCATGGAAATTGCAAAGCAGAATAAGCTTTTTGTAATTGAAGATGCATGCCAGTCTATTGGTGCCGATTATCTGAATGCAGCAGGCGAATGGCACAAATCGGGAACTATTGGTCATATTGGATGTACTTCGTTTTTTCCATCAAAAAATCTGGGATGTTACGGTGACGGCGGGGCTATCTTTACAAATGATGATTTACTTGCAGCTAAAATCCGTTCGGTTGTTAATCATGGCATGACGGTCAGATACTACCATGATGATATTGGTGTTAACAGCCGATTGGACAGCATACAGGCTGCAGTTCTCAAAATAAAACTGCCTTACCTCGATCAGTATGCACGTGCGCGTCAGCAGGTGGCAGCAGCTTATGATAAGGCATTTGGTGGCATTCCTGAACTTTCTGTTCCGGCCCGTTCCTCTATGTCGACACATGTTTTTCATCAGTATACACTGCAACTCCGAGGAGTCGATCGCAGCAGTTTTCTGGAGTACCTGGCAGAAAAGGATATACCTGCAATGGTATATTACCCGGTGCCAATACATCTGCAGAAAGCATACCTCGATCCCCGTTATAAGGCCGGTGATTTCCCTGTTACCGAACAGCTTTGCCACTCGGTAGTGTCGCTGCCTATGCACACCGAAATGGAACAGGATCAGCTAAACCATATAATTACAACGGTGCTTGATTTCATCCTGCACCATTCTGTCTAGCAAAAAAAAAGATGCTGATTTTTATAAATTGTTAAACTATCAATTATGAATGACAAAGGATATACGGCACATCCCAGCGCAATTATCGACGAAGGATGCACCATTGGAACAGGAACCCGGATCTGGCATTTTTCGCATATTATGCCGGGTTGTATCATTGGCGAAGGCTGCAATATAGGGCAAAACGTTGTTGTGTCGCCCGACGTGGTACTGGGTAAAAATGTTAAAATTCAGAATAATGTATCCATCTATACCGGTGTGGTATGCGAGGATGATGTGTTTTTAGGTCCTTCAATGGTTTTTACCAATGTTATAAATCCACGAAGTGCAGTAAACCGCAAAAACGAATATGCACGGACCTTTGTTCGTAAAGGTTCCACCATCGGGGCAAATGCTACCATTGTTTGCGGGATTGAACTGGGCGAATTTTCGTTTATCGGTGCCGGGGCTGTCGTAATCAGGTCAGTGCCTGCATACGCCCTGGTTGTTGGAAATCCTGCACGACAAACCGGGTGGATGAGCCAATACGGCCATAAACTGAAATTCAATGCTGAAGGGAAAGCCATCTGTCCTGAAAGTAATGTGATGTATGAACTCAGGGATGGTGTAGTGCGCAAATTGGACTAAACGCTGAACAGAAACTGTATTAAATATCAATACCATGGAATATAGTGCCCAACCGTCACGCTATCAGCAGATGAAATACCGCCGTTGCGGGAAAAGCGGAATCAGGCTTCCTGAAATTTCCCTCGGGCTGTGGCATAATTTTGGTCATGTCGATCGTTTTGATATTTCGCGGAAACTTTTGCTCAGGGCTTTCGATCTGGGTATTACACATTTTGACCTGGCAAATAATTACGGGCCGCCTCCTGGCACTGCTGAAGAAAATTTTGGAAGGATCATGCAAAATGATTTTCGGCCGTACCGCGATGAGATGATCATTTCGACCAAAGCCGGTTACCTGATGTGGCCCGGACCTTATGGCGAGTGGGGATCAAAAAAATACCTGGTTTCGAGTCTCGATCAAAGCCTGAAGCGCATGAAACTCGACTATGTGGATATTTTTTACCACCATCGCCCTGATCCTGAAACCCCTCTCGAAGAAACCATGGCTGCCCTCGATTTAATTGTAAAACAGGGCAAAGCATTGTATATCGGAATATCGAATTACCCTGCCGATATTACGCATCGTGCTGCTGCCATACTGAAACAAATGGGGACACCCTGCCTGATTCACCAGCCATCGTACAGCATGTTTAACCGTTGGGTCGAAGAAGGCCTGCTCGAAGTACTTGATGAAGATGGCATCGGTTGCATTGCCTTTTCGCCATTAGCCCAGGGATTGCTTACCGACCGCTATCTGAACAGCATTCCAGCCGATTCACGGGTTGCAAAACAAACCGGGTTTCTTTCGGAAGACCGGGTAATACTGATGTTGCCACAGATCAAGCTGTTAAACGAAATTGCAGCTCAGCGCGGGCAGAGCCTGGCTCAGATGGCGATTGCCTGGTTATTAAAAGATAATAGAGTTACATCGGTGCTGGTTGGTGCAAGTTCTGCTGCACAACTCGAGAATAACCTTGGCGCAATGGGAAATACCAGGTTTAATGAAACAGAGTTAACTGCCATTGAATCTATACTCAAGAAATAATAGCCCCGAATCCTGCGGATCCCACCCGAACAGGTGATTTATCATCCCTGTATTCTAATTTAGCGATACCTCATTTTCGCGCATATGCGCGATTTTTTCAATTGTTATTTTTTAAACCTGACCTGATTTGTAAGTCCGCGAAATTATTTTTAAAAATCATCTTTTTTTATCATCTCTTTTTGAGGCGCTTAGCGCAATAGCACCGCATTTCGTCAACTTCTGCCGTTATATGGCACAGCCTTTGGTTAGTCAATACATTCCCAAGGTAAACCGTCCCTTATGTGAAGTACGGAATTCAATAAATTAATATAGGAGATTAAAACAATGGCAGTAGAAAAAACCATCGGATCATCGAGCCTCGTGGAGGTTATTGACCGTATCCTCGACAAAGGTGTCGTAGTTGATGCATGGGTAAGAGTTTCACTCGTAGGTATCGAACTTCTTGCA
>CAIJPI010000020.1 GCA_903822525.1 uncultured Bacteroidales bacterium
AGCGAACGTGATCCCAATACGCACGAATATGGGGAACATGCAATTATCGCAAAAAATGAGATATACAAATTATTTCTCAAAAATATCTTATCTTTACAGTATGAAAGCCTTATAGACATGACAACATTAGCGTTAAAAAAAATTATTGATAAATAGAATAGCAGAAATTAATGATGTTTCATTTTTAAATGCTTTAAAAACTATACTGGACAGCAAGACTCAATCTCAAATACTTTCACTTACACCTGAGCAACGAATTGAGATAATGGAATCCCGGAAAGAAATTGAAGTAGGTCTTTTCGTAGAACAAGCTGAATTAGATATAGAATTTAATAAATGGCTAAACGAAAAATAGTCTGGTCACATCGAGCTGGAATTAAACTTTTAATGATTCTGGAATTCTATTCAGAAAGGAATAAGAGCAAGACGTATTCTAAAAAGTTATATACAAAATTTAATAAGGAATTATCGCTTCTGGTTAACCAGCCTGAAATTGGCATTAAGACAGAATTATAGGCAGTTCGTTGGTTAATAGTTGAGGAATTCATATTATTCTATGAAGTGACCACAGACATGATAATTGTTCATACACTTTGGGACAGCAGACAGAATCCTTCAGAATTGAGAATCAAATAGAGTCAGCAACTATTGCCAATAAATAGGGCTTTATGTAGTGGACTGTCATGTAATAGCTTTACAGAATTTGTAAACACCGAAATTGTGGTTCGCTTTTGGGAATAAGCGATCATTCTGCATTCGCATACAAAAATCGGATGCTCAAATAATTACGTTCATTGAATTTTGTTCGCCTCTATGCCAACATTAAAGCTACTTTTGCTTTAAATTTTTCGAATGAGTCTGAATATCCAACAGCAGAAACTTTATAAGACCGGGCTTGTATATGCATTAGTATGTTATTGCACCTGGGGCGTTTTTCCGCTGTACTGGAAACTCTTATCACAAATTCCGCCTCAACAGATACTGGCCCACCGTATCGTATGGTCATTATTATTCCTGCTTATCATACTTGCCATAAGGCGTGAAAAAGTATTTATACAATACCTTTCGTCTCCGCGCACCCTCGGATTGCTGATACTTACAGCTGTCCTGATAGGTGGCAACTGGTTTACTTATATTTATGCTGTTAACAACAATCATATTGTTGATGCAAGTCTGGGTTACTATATCAACCCTATGGTTAATGTGTTGCTGGGGGTGGTATTCCTCAAGGAACGCCTGTCGCGCATACAGGTAATAGCAGTGTCCTTTGCCTTTGCCGGTGTGGCTTATCTTACCCTGCATTACGGAAAACTTCCCTTGATCTCACTTTTTCTTGCATTCTCATTCGGGCTTTATGGCTTGTTCAGGAAAAAGGCTAACCTGCAATCCATGCCCGGACTTATGGTTGAAACGCTTTTACTGGCACCTGTCGCGCTTTGGTATCTATGGCATGTTGAAATTCAGGGTACAGGAGCATTTACGCATTATTCAGGGCTTTTGGATCTGCTTCTTATACTCGGCGGCCCTATAACAGCAATTCCTTTGTTCTGGTTCGGTATTGCTGCCACACGGATTCCCTTATCCACCCTTGGGTTTATACAATACCTTTCGCCAACTATTCAATTGCTGATAGGGATTTTTGTTTTCAGCGAGCCTTTCGATACAGCCTACCTGATTAGTTTCGGACTGGTTTGGACCGGACTTGGCATATATACCTACAGTGTGATACGGGGGATAAAGCAACGACACGAAAGTTCGATGCAATAGACAGACCCAGAAGCAGTGGATTTTAAAATTACTTCCTTTTCAGAATAATATAATAGTAGGGGAGTTCTTCCTCAGGATGGTCCTCGCGCGAAACGGTTTCCCACTCCTTGTAGTCAATATCGGGGAAAAAAGTATCAGCTTCAAAGTCCCGGGTAACTATGGTAAGATAAAGCTGGTCAGCAAGCGGCAGAAATTGCCTGTATACTGATCCGCCTCCTATAATGAAATTCTCCTTGTCCACGTCCATTTTTTCAATCGATTCGTCAATGGAATAAGCCATGGTACAACCGGGAATTTCTTCGCCTGCTATATCCGTGATAACAATACTATGCCGGTTTGGCAAAGGTCGCACAGGCAAGGATTCGAAAGTACGTTTACCCATCACAATGGTATGGCCGGTTGTAAGCAGCTTGAACCTTTTCAGATCAGCAGGGATATGCCACAAAAGCTGATTGTCTTTCCCGATGGCATTATTCTGAGCTATAGCGACTATGATGGAGATGGGTTTCATGGGTTGAGGGGATTGAAGGGGATGGAGGGGATTGAGAGGGATTGAGGGGGTTGAGGGGATTGAGGCGTTTAAAAGTTTGAAATGTTTGAAGGGTTTGAATGGTTTGGAATGTTTGAAGGGTTTGGAATGTTTGAAGGGTTTGGAATGTTTGAAGGGTTTGGGTGTTATATTATTTGTTGTTTGGGAATTTAACAATGATTTGGAAGCTCCAGCCTTTTTTTTTACACGGCAACTGGTGCTTTAATAGCGCCATGCGGGTCGTAATTGGTAAGCTCAAAATCATCGTATTTGAAACTGAAGATGTCTTTTACTTCGGGGTTTATTTTCATCTGCGGAAGGGGCCTGAAATCGCGTGAAAGCTGTAAATTAACCTGATCCATATGGTTGAGGTAAATATGGGCATCGCCGAATGTGTGTACAAAATCGCCGGGCTGTAAACCGGTAACCTGTGCTATCATCATGGTGAGTAAAGCATACGAAGCGATATTAAAAGGGACGCCCAGAAAAATGTCGGCACTGCGCTGGTAAAGCTGGCACGAAAGTTTGCCGTCGGCTACATAAAACTGAAATAGTAAATGGCAGGGGGGCAAAGCCATATCTTTTATCATTCCAACATTCCAGGCGCTGATAATAATCCGGCGTGAATCAGGGTTTTTCCTGATGGTTTCTATAACCTGGCTTACCTGGTCAATATACGTTCCGTCGGCAGCAGGCCACGACCGCCACTGATAACCGTAAACAGGACCCAGGTTTCCATCAGGGTCGGCCCATTCGTCCCATATGCTGACATTATTGTCGTGCAGATACTTTATATTGGTTTCGCCTTTCAGAAACCACAGAAGTTCATGTATAATGGAACGAAGATGTAGCTTCTTCGTGGTGACAGCTGGAAATCCTTCGGCCAGATTGAAACGCATCTGGTAGCCAAACACACTGGTAGTTCCTGTGCCGGTGCGGTCCTCTTTTTTAACGCCGGTTTCGAGTACGTGTTTTAATAAATCGTGGTATTGTTTCATTTTCTGAATATTGTGTAAATCATCTATTGCGAAAAGCTGATTTTTGTTTAGAAATAATGAATCAGAACAGATAATCCAGCTTTTTGCAATGTCATCCCACTGCGATAAGGCTTAAATTTAAAGTGCAGCTGTTTCGATTACTTTAGGGTCATGTTTATGTTTAAAAAACAGGGCGAAAAGAATAGCAACAACCAGCGAATAGCCTGCAAATGCAAGCCAGATGCCATGCCAGTTAAAATCGTCGCCGGTCTTAAAAAAGCGATCTATTACAATCCCGCTGATCCTGCTTCCCAGGAATGCTCCGAACCCGTTGGTCATCATCATATATAACCCTTGCGCAGAGGCTCTAATTGACGGATCGCTTTGTGTTTCAACAAACAGAGATCCTGAAATATTGAAAAAATCGAAGGCCATACCGTAAATAATACACGAAAGAATTATCATCCATAATCCTCCTGCAGGATCACCATAAGCAAAAAGTCCAAACCTAAGCACCCAGGCAACCATGCTGAAAAGCATAACTTTTTTGATGCCAAATCTTCTCAGGAAAAAAGGTATGGTAAGAATGAAAAGAGTTTCGGATATCTGCGATATCGACATGATAATTGCCGGGAATTTTACAGCAATCAGGTCGGTATATTCCGGTATTTTGGCAAAATCGTGCAGGAATGTATCCCCGTAAGCATTTGTAAGCTGAAGCGCAGCTCCCAGCAGCATAGCAAACACAAAGAACATAGCCATTTTTGCATTTTTAAATAGCGAAAATGCATTCAGTCCAAGCGAATTCACAAATGATGTTTGATGTCCCTTTCCTAAAGGAAGGCATTTCGGTAATGTGAATGCATAGATACCCAGAACAAACGAAGCTGCTGATGCAACATAGAACTGGAACGGAGATGTTTCAATCCCGGAAAGGCTAACGATCCAGAGAGCAACTATAAACCCGATAGTTCCCCAAACCCGGATAGGAGGGTACTCTGTGATAATATCTATGTTCTTATTCTTCAGTGCCGAAAACGCGATGGTTGTTGATAGTGCAATGGTAGGCATGTAAAAAATCATATTTACCAGCATGATCCAGAACATGGTAGTTGGATCGTTAACCAATGGAACCATTAACAGTATGAGTCCTGCACATATATGAAAAAAGCCATAGAGCTTTTCGGCATTAATCCATCGGTCGGCTATAATTCCTGCAATAGCAGGCATAAATAGTGACGCAATTCCCATGGTAGAAAAAATGGCTCCGAATTCGGTCCCCGACCACTGTTTGTTTTGAAACCAGTAGGCTCCTATGGTGAGCAACCAGGACCCCCACACAAAGAACTGCAGGAAATTCATCAGGATTAAGCGATACTTAATATTCATAGGAGAGTTTTTGAGTTTTGCTTTAGTAATTTTATTTATTTCAGCAGCAGGACGAAAAAAAAGAAGTTTTGCTTCCCTGGCATAAATCCTGATTACGGAAGTTCCTTGCCGTAGCTTTCTAATCGATATTAAAGTAGTGAATTATTTTCTTTTCCTGATTTCATCCCGAAGTAAGGATGCTTTTTCGTAATCTTCATTCTCAACAGCCTGCTGAAGTTCTGCATCAAGTTCAGCCATGCTCATGTTTTTGAAATTTGAATAGAGTTCGTCGCTTTCGTTTTCTTCAATGCTTTCGGGGAGTGAGTCATCTTCTTCAAATACAATTCCTGCCTGCGACATAATATCTTCGGAAGTGAAAATAGGGCAATGAAAACGGATGGATAATGCAACCGCATCCGAAGTGCGTGAATCAATTTCATGCAGGCTTATCCCGTTATCGCATAACAGCGTGGAATAAAATATGCCTTCATGAAACTTTGTTATTTGAACTTCAACAATATTTATCCCGAATATTTTTGCGAAGTTGTAAAACAAATCGTGCGTGAGCGGTCGCGAGGGTTTCATTTTCTCAAGCTCCAGCGCAATGGCCTGGGCTTCGTAATGTCCTATTACAATGGGTAATCTGCGTTTACCATTCACCTCACCCAGTACCAGGGCGTACGAATTGGACTGAGCCTGACTATAGCTCAGACCTACTATATTAAGTTCAATTTTTTTCAAGGCAGGTTCGTCAGTAATTGCAAATCAATTGATTAAGATTATGGTAAAAGCCATAATTCCCATTTTATTCAGATATGTAAAAATATAAATAAATTTTGAAATCTTACCTTTATTGCTTATTATTTTAAAGAAATGATGCAGAACGCTTGTTTATGCCTGTCAGTTCAAGTCATGAAGTCCGGTCATCTCCTTCACCAAACCACTGGTGGTTACCATTCGTTATTTCAGTTTGAACTTTTATGGTGCATCTATATATACCTGATTTTGACTTCTTTTAAAAACTTCTCCTCGAGTGTTCTCCTGATTCTTTTTACAACCGTCCGTCTTATCTCCAGATCGACCGGTAGGTTGGGATCCTGGTGTGCGATATTGATACGGGTGCCGATAATAAAATGAATTTCATCACTGTCGAGCAACAACCTTACAATCTGGTCGGCCGGACCTTTGCCAAGTTTGAGCCGGGGTGAATATTTCTTCAGTAAATCCGACACTTTCCCAAGGGTTAGAATTCCTTCCGTTACCAGGTCGATGCCTTCCATAAACGAAATCGGTGGCAGATCGGGATCGTCGAATTCAAAACTGTCGATAATAGGCAATTGGAGCTCGCGCGAAACTATGTCGCCTGTAGTTGCCCCGCATAATATCTTTTTTCCTTCAAA
>CAIJPI010000021.1 GCA_903822525.1 uncultured Bacteroidales bacterium
GGAGACCGCCATATTGGGTCTTATTATAAAAGAGGATAGCAGATGGCCGTAGTGTTTAGCAATGTATTTCTATTTTTATCCATTGAATTGTTTTTATAGCATTTCGCTCCCTCAGTGAAGCCGAAGCTTATTTTGCTGAAGAATTCAGAATACCTTCCGTTCGCAATAATTTTTCAACTTTCTCATGCTCCTGCCGATATTTGAATTCGGCTTCCTTTAAGTAATCAGCAAAAGCAGGGGTATTGCGTATGTTGTCAAACATAGGGCAATTTTTAAAATCTTTAACACTTATAATTGTTAAACCCAGACATTCTTTGCCCTTTTGCAGATTTTCGAGTGCTTTTGTATTTTCGTTGCGGACCGAAAAAATTTTAGCCAGAATTAAATATGCCTGACAGGTAACTGATGGTTGGTTCTGTGTAATATATTTTAACATTTCCTGAATTGACCCTTCAAAATGATAATCAGCTTCCCTTTTTTTGCCGTTTTCGAGGCAAATAAATCCAAAAAGGTGATTGGGTTTGATTATCCGCCCCTGCTGTTTCATGATTTCTTTATATTTTTGAAGTAGGATATAGGCTTCTTTGTACTCTCTGTTAAAGATATATGTGTAGAACAGCAGATATGTATTATTTAAATCGTTTTCATCACATGCGAACATTTTGAGCGCATACTTTAATGCTGTTTTATTGTTACCTAGGTCGAGCTGAGCTGATACCAAACCCCAAAAATAAAAGGATGAATCATTATTAAGTTCAAGCAACCTTGAAGCAAATATCTCGCCTTCTTTATAAAACCCCAATGTATAGAGGCTCGAACAAAAACTTTCGATATTATTACGCTGCTGTATAGAATTGCTTTCAAGATGAAATGCCTGTAATTGATACTCAATAGCAGCAGAGCAATTACCCTGGTAAAGATATAAATCACCGAGAAAACGAAATGCTGAAGAATTATTTGGTTTATATTTTATAGATTTTAAATACGCCTCTTCAGCTTCAGTAAACATCCCTTTATCGAAATATATAAAGCCTTTCAAATTATATGCCTCCGGATTTTTTGCATCAAATTGCAAAGCCTTGGTTGCCAGGTAAAGCGCGGAGTCAACATTTCTATCCAAAATGATCCAACCAAGTGATGCATAGGGGGCAGCATAGGTCGAATCGAGCTGAATTGCCCTTTTGTATAAACGTTCAGCTTTGATGTCGAGTTCCCATTTTCCTTCTAATTCAGCAATATTATGAACATCATTTGCCTGCAAAAACAAATTCATTGCGGCAAAATTAGAAGTGGGTATTTTTTCTATTAATTCTTTTTCTTCGCTGGTTATTACTGCCTTAATTTTTGAAGCTACTTTGATAGCTATCTCGCTCTGGAGATTAAAGATATCTTCGAGCTTCATATTATATCGATTTGAAAACAGGTGTTTATCGGAACTTGGTTCTATAAGCTGAATATAGAGACTTACCTGGTCGCCGATTTTCTGCCCGCTACCTTCAATAATATAATTGACCCCTAGTTCCTTTGCTATTTGTGGTATTGCTTTAGTCTTGTTATACCTGTATTGTTCAACCGATGTTCTTGGCCGAACGTCCAAATCTTTGATAGTTGAAAGGTTATCAAGAATTGCTTCCATTATTCCGTTGATAAAATATACGTTCTCCGGGTCTTTACTGTCATTAATGAATGGCAGAACTGCAATTGATCTTTTGTGATTATTAATTTGATTTGCTGATATAAAATTAATCGTTTCAGGATTTTTATGATTGAAAAAATAGACTAAACCGACAACAAATAATATGATTAAGGTAAAAGTTAACATGGCCCATTTACTCCACTTTTTCCAGTTTGGCCGCTTTAATATGGATTGTATGAAATACGGTTTAGTTACGTCTGCCTCAAAAGTTGGTTCTTCTTTATTTTCCTGGGGTTCGAACAAACTTCTTTTTCTTGCCTCGCCTGGTGGAAAGCCAAAATAATCAGAAAAACAGGTACTGAAATAAGCCGGACTACTAAACCCAACCCTATAGGCAACCTCGGCAGCAGTTACAGGCTCCAGTAATAAAATTTCCATCGCACGCTGCAGTCGCACATCACGGATATATTGGTTAATTGTTTTTCTGTGTAATGAGTGTAATTTCCGGTTTAGATTAAATCTGCTCATTCCGCTTTCACTGGCAAGTTCCTTAACCCCAAAATGTTCATTTTCCAGGTTTGCTCGAACGATCTCATCCAATTTCCTGGTAAAAGCTATATCCAATGAAGAAATATTATTCATGAAAGATTATTTAGCCAAACTTTTACTGCTTAATAGGAATGCAGATTATGCTACAAATTCACAACAAGAGGCTTGAGTTCTTACCCTAAAATTATTTAAGCAATTTGGAATAGAAGCCATTTAAAGTAATAGTAAATATACAACAAAATACATGTATTAATATAAGATTGAATAACAATTCAAATCGATTATTGACATTAGTATATCTATTTACTATGAAAAGTGCCTATATTCATTAAGGAGTTCTGAAATATACTATTCACTAAATCCAAATATCAAATCTTATATTTCGTATAAATCTCTTTCCGGATCGGGCAGATACAAAATACCCTGTCTTCACTTTCATACCGATATGCACAGGATTCATCGGAACTACAAAGTATGCCATGTAATGTGCGATTCAAACAAAAAACAACTTTTCCCATGCAATCGCCAGTATTGGATAAACATGAGAAATCTTGACTACAATCTTTTGTTGCTTCTTTGGCGGCTTTGCTTACTATAAAGTTGTTTTCCATATTGATCGAAATTTATAACCGGAAACGACCCGGAACTTTTCCTGGTCGTAGAACTGCCAAGAATTCGATTGGCAAAACTAATAATAAACAGGATATTTTACTGCGATCTTTGTAAATTAACAAAACATTTGCTGATCTCCCAGTCATTACAAGGGAACTGGAGATAGCAGCATTAATTCTGAATTGGCAAAGACGGGTTAACAAGCCTCAACCAAATATGTAATTATTTATATGTATTTTTGCTGCTGCGTTATTATGCAATTAAATACTCAAATATGGCAATTAAATCTCTAATCTTCTCTTTAGTACTTATATGTTTAATTGGTGCATGCCAACCTGGCCAGAATTCGCAGGCGATGGCTCAGTTGCCTGCTGATATGCATAAAGTAGTTGTTAAGGAAGTACTTCAAACCAGCAGCTACACTTACTTGCTGGTACTCGAAAACTCAATGGAAAACTGGCTTGCTTTGCCCAAAATGCAGGCAAACATCGGAGATACATTTTATTATCGTAATGGTTTTAAAATGACCGATTTTGAAAGTAAAGAATTGGGTAAGAAGTTCCCGGTAGTATATTTCCTTGAATCAATAAGTACAAAACCTGATTTAGTTGCCAGTGATCCGTCAGCTAGCCCTCACGCGGGTATGCTAAATCCCGCTGACAGTTCTGCAACGGTTGAATATACTGCAAAGGTTGTTGTTGAAAAAGAGGAAGTGAACCTGCAACCTGCCGAACAGGGAATTACTATTGCAGAACTGATTGCCAATAAAGAAAAATATGCAGGTAAAACGGTCAGAGTTAAAGGCAAGGTTACCAAGTTCAATACCAAAATCATGAAACATAACTGGATCCATATCCAGGATGGTACTGAATACGAAGGAAAATTTGATCTTACCGCCACAACAGATATTGAAGTGGCCATTGGGGAAACCATAACACTTGAAGGAAAAGTGGCGCTGGATAAAGATTTCGGTTATGGCTATTTGTATGAGATCCTGCTCGAAGATTCAAAACTCATTAAGTAGCGGACTGGTTTTAAAACCCATTGGCATTCCATTGCCGGTAATTTTTGATGTGAAAAATCCATCATTGTACAATTTCTAAAACAAATGATTCTTATGTTAAGAACCCAAATTAAAATTCATTGCACCTTGTGCTTTATCGCATTCCTGATGGCTTCCTGCAACAATTCGGAACTTAAGGTTAGCAGTGATAAGAATGAAAACACTGAGAAGTTACAACAGAATTTACCATCCATTTCAATGGATAATCCTGAATCCTACGAACTGGCGCTTAAAACTGATTCGCTGAATACGGATATCCGGCTGAAACTGGCAGCAATTTATTATACAAACAAGAATTTCGACAAGGCTATTTATCATTATCTGATCATAAATGGTATAGATAAGGACAATATGGCAACGCTTTTAAACCTGGGTAATCTGTATTATGACACTCAACGCAACGAGGAAGCAATAAAATATTATGAGCGATATTTAAAGCTGGATAAGAACAACAGTAATGTTCGCTGTGACCTGGCAACATGTTATATGAACCTTAAAAATACTGACAAAGCAATAAGCCTGCTTCGCGAAAACATCAAAATCAATTTCAATCATCCTCAATCGCATTATAATCTCTCAGTAATATTGAAGCAAACAGGTAAAACTGCAGAGGCAGAGGAGGAATTAAAAATTTACAACTCCATGAGCCACGGGCAGGCCAACAAATAATCCTTACCAAAACCTACATTCATTTACTGAACTTTTTAAATAACACCAGAATGATAAAACGCATTGTTAGATTTATTTTCTCATCACCCATGACTATCTTTTTGCTATCCTTACTTGCTTTGGTATTGGCAACAGCTACTTTTATTGAAGAAAAATATGATACCCAAACGGCCAAACAGCTTGTTTACCAGGCAAAATGGTTCGAATTTATTTTCCTTCTTTTGGTATTGAATCTGTTAGGGCATATTAAACAATACAATCTGCTGAGCAGGAAAAAATGGGCAGGACTGTTGTTTCACATCGCCTTTATTGTCATTATTATAGGTGCAGGAGTTACACGCTATTTCGGATTTGAGGGTAGCATGCCTATTCGCGAAGGCCAGACATCAAATATCATTTACAGTGCCGATCCTCATCTGCAGGTTTCTGTTCAGGATAAAAGCAAAAATCTACACTTTGATGAACCTTTTATTGTGAGCCGGTTCACTAAAAACTCAAAGCATATTGAGTTTGCTACAGAATCAAACGGTAAAATTGCAGTGGATTACCGTGAATTTATACCCAATGCCGTTCAGAGCATAAAAGCGAATGTTGAGGGAGGAAAGGATATGATAGAATTAATTGTTGCCAATGAGGACGGGCAGCAAAATATCTTCCTTGAAAACGGGTACAACAAAACTGTCGGAAACCTTTCTATTGGTTTCAATACCAAAACAAAAACAAACAGCCTTGAAATATTCAATGAAAACGGAGTTATGAAGTTTCTGGCTTCATCAGAAGTTGTTCTCGGCGACATGTCAATGAATCCGGAAGATACTATTCAGGCAGGAACACTAACTGAATTTAAAAATGAAAAGGTATATGGAATACAAGGCGCAGTTTTCCACTTAACAGCCTTACATAAAAATGCACAAATTCAATGGGTAGCAGGTGCGGCGGATACTGAAGGCACTGCTATTTTACTAATGGATGTTACAGTTAACGGTAAAAAACATGAAGCACAGGTTTTGGGTGGACCCGGATATATTATGAAAATGCAGAATTTAAAATTTGAAGATGTACAGCTACAGGTTGGGTATGGTGAAAAGCCTATTGAATTGCCCTTTTCTATACTGCTTAAGGATTTCATCCTCGACCGGTATGCCGGATCCATGAGCCCTTCCTCGTATGCCAGTGAAGTAACTTTACTTGATACCAGGAATAACATGAAAGAAGATCACAGGATTTTTATGAATAATGTATTGGATTATAATAAATACCGATTTTTCCAATCGTCGTACGACCGGGATGAAAAAGGAACAATACTATCAGTAAATCATGATTATTACGGTACAAAAATCACATACTTAGGGTACCTGCTTCTGATTATCGGATTTATACTCACACTCTTTAACAAACATTCCCGTTTTTACATGCTTGCCCGAAAGATCAATGAGATTAAACTTAATAGAAAAGCAGGCACACTCCTTTCTGCGTTTCTGATCGGAATCACAATGCTATCCTTTGGCCAGCAGGCACCGTTAAAACCGGTTTCGCTGGACCATGCCGATAAATTCGGGCATTTATTAAGCCAGACCTATGACGGTCGTTTTGAACCTGTTCATTCACTTGCTTATGATGTGATGCATAAAATTTCGAGGAAGGATAAATTCGACATTGAAGGAAAAGGAAAAATGAATGCCATCCAGATTCTGCTTGATATGATCCTGTTTCCAGACTTCTGGAAACAGCAGAGAATGATTTATGTAAGAGAGAAATCTGTTCAGGACATCATCGGGGTAAATTCAGAATACGCCACTTTCCTCGATTTCTTTGGCAGTAACAACGAATACAAACTTCAGAAATTTGTAGATGAAGCCTTTCGCAAGAAGCAATCCGAGCAGAATAGCTTCGACAAAGAAATCATAAAAGTGGATGAACGTATGAATATTTTTTCAATGGCATTGAATGGAAGCATGTTAAAAATATTCCCTGATCAAACCGCTGAAAACAATAAATGGATAAGTGTAGACGACCAGGCATCAGTTATGCCTCTTTCGGGTTCTGTAACTATCATAAATGAAGACCTGCAACTGCGCCAGTTCAATTACCGTAATATGATGATTGCGTATATTGCTGAAGTATCTGCAGGAATTACTTCGGGCGATTATAGTAAAGCCGACAAAATACTTGGCTACATAAGTAGTATTCAGCGAAAATCGGCCGGTACCGAATTGTTAGCCTCCGAATCAAAAATCAATACTGAAATTCTTTATAATAAACTTCAGATTTTTATTGTACTTCGTAACTTCTATGCTCTGCTGAGTGTGGTTTTGCTATTTCTGGCCTTTATCGATAATCTCACTACCAGGAAGAGTACGCTGATAACCTGGAGTCTCAATATTTCAATCGGTTTGTTAGGCCTTGGTTTTATTTACCACACATCCGGACTCATACTTCGCTGGTATTTAACCGGACATGCTCCCTGGAGCAACGGATATGAATCGCTGTTACTGGTTGCCTGGGGTGGTTTGCTTGCTGGTTTCAGTTTTTTAAGGTATTCGAAAATCACACTTGCCGCAACAGCTTTATTGTCCTTTTTCATGCTTATGACAGCAAGCCACAGCAGTTACGATCCACAGCTGACCAATCTTCAGCCGGTACTTAAATCGTATTGGCTGATCATTCATGTAGCTACGCTAACTATCAGTTATGGATTTCTCGGATTGGGCTTATTTCTTGGGCTTATAAATCTGGTTATCAACCTGTTTAAAAATGTAAAAAATCAGGGACGCCTTGATTTAATCATTTCGGAGCTTACTTTTATAAATGAAATGAACCTTACTATTGGAATAGTACTGGCAACAATCGGCACATTTCTGGGTGGCGTTTGGGCAAACGAATCCTGGGGCCGATATTGGGGCTGGGATGCAAAAGAAACATGGGCTCTGATAATAGTACTGGCTTACACTTTAATACTGCACATGCGTTTTATTCCGAAACTGGGAAGTGTCTACGCTTTCAATGTAGCCTCGGTATTGGGTTTCGGAAGTGTAATCATGACATTTGTTGGCGTAAACTATTATCTTTCAAAAGGTCTGCATAGTTACGGTGCCGGCGATACCCCAGTATTCCCGCTATGGGCATGGGGTTTAATACTTTCGCTTATTGCACTCATAGTAGCATCAGGGCTAAAACAGAAATCACTTAAAAATAAATCAATCACGAAGAATACTGAATCTTACTAAAAGAATTTGGGAAATTGGAGAATCCAACTCCCTGATCCCGAACTGCTCATTCTCATTAAAAAGATTTGGAAGAAACTGTTGATTTCAGATGTATCTGTCTGGTAAGGCGACATTAATCTTTAGTAATTTTTAATGCACTGTAAATCATTTAGATAAGACCTGGTTTTTAATGAATATTTCGGTTTAGCACGAAATTTGCACTGAATAGTTACTGCAAATCAAAATACTTTAATTCTATTACTAAAACCTATCCTTTTTAATGTATCATACCATACCCAATCACCTGATGCTTTTACTTACTGCGATACTGGTGTGGCTGGGTATAAATTTCAATTGTACTGCTCAGAATTCAAATGCTGCCAATAAATCTGTTCTCGAAAACTATCCACATATTGAATGGGTAAGCAATTGGCCTTCAGGCGATGTCGATCAAAAGAAAAAGAAGTTTAAGGATCAGTTCAATTCCGTTTTATTTGGCATCAGTCCTCCTGAACTTAGTAATCCGGTGTCAGTTTTGGTATACTCAACTGACGAATTCTGGGTACTTGACCAAGGGAATAAAACACTATTTCAAATCCTGAATGGGGTGGGTGAAATCCCCCACTCTATCCGGAAAGCTGATATTGACTTTTCATCGCTTGTTGGAATTTGTTCCGGACCTAATTCAAGTATTCTGTTTACTGATTCACATGCACAGAAAATTTATACCCTTACCTCCGAAAAAAAGAAACTTAGGATCCTAAATGATACGCTTGTTTTAGAGCAGCCAACAGGCATAGCTTATTCTGCTGCAAAGAAAGAAATTTGGGTTGTTGAAACCAAAGCGCATTGCATTGCAGTGCTGAATGAAAAAGGAGAACTGATTAAAAGAATTGGACAAAGAGGAAATGCCCCTGGTGAATTTAACTATCCGACTCATATCTGGATTGACCCTAAAGGAAATGCTTATATCACAGATGCCATGAACTTCAGGTTACAGGTTCTGGATCCTGAAGGAGAAGTAATTTCTGTTTTCGGAGAAGCCGGGGATGCAAGCGGTTACCTGGCCAGACCAAAGGGTATTGCAACAGATTCATTCGGAAATATTTATAGCGTAGATGCTCTTTTTCATGTAGTGCAGGTTTTTGATGCAAAAGGAAACTACCTGTACAAATTTGGAAGCCAGGGCCATGGTAACAGTGAGTTTTGGATGCCTGCCGGCATTTTTATTGATGCCAGCGATATGATTTATATAGCTGACACGTACAACTCAAGGATTCAGATTTTTAAACTTATTTATACCGACAGCAAATGAGAAAGCTCTTAACTCTTACTCTGATACTTTTGCTATGGTTTCCAGCCATTGTATCTGCCCAATCAATTGTAACTACAAAACACAATCTGTCAGTAAGCGGAACAGGAACTGTTAAAGCCACAAGTGAAACTGAAATATGCCTCTTCTGCCATACGCCACATAACAGCAGGCCGGTTGCTCCGCTTTGGAACCGTAATGATCCCGGATTAACATATACCCTTTATACCAGTTCAATGCTGAACGCATTGCCCGGACAGCCTGATGGAACCACTATTCTATGCCTCTCGTGCCACGATGGAACGGTTGCTTTAGGCAGTGTGCTTAGCCGACCTACCACAATCAATATGTCGACCGGTACCTTTATGCCTGCAGGTGTTAGTAATCTCACAAAAAATCTCAGGAATGATCATCCAGTTTCATTTATATATAATGCAGCCCTGGCCGCTGCTGACGGGCAATTGCGGGATCCGTCGACTATACCACCCCCGGTTGAACTAAAAAGCGGAAAAGTGCAATGCACTTCCTGTCACGATCCCCACAAAAACATTTATTCCGATTTCCTGGTAGCAACATCACAAAATTCAAATTTATGCAACAGTTGTCACCAACGAACCTATTGGAGCGCAAGCACCCATAACACTTCAACAAA
>CAIJPI010000022.1 GCA_903822525.1 uncultured Bacteroidales bacterium
AACTGACCGACAATTTCGATATTTCAACTTCGGCTGTCAAAAAACAATCCAGGTTTTTCAAAAGCATCATAAAACTTGACAAGAACTTCCATATTTATGTTCATGGCGATAATCAGCAAATAAAAAAAGGATTCGATCAGGCAACAGGAATGAATTTCTACCAGTTGTTTTTTAAAGAAGAGAGTTAAGCCGGATGAAAGAGAATTTGGTTGCACGTGTTAACCACGAAAATATTAAAACATAATCTAATAAAAAGCCACTTCTCCGATCCTGGAAAAGTGGCTTTTAATTTTTAACGTAAAATCTACAGACTCTTCCTGAGCAAATTCAGAGCGCCTCCGGTCTTGAACCATTCAATCTGCATCTGGTTATAGGAATGATTTACTGGAAATTGATCTTTTGTGCCGTCCGAATGGTGTAGCACAAGGATCAGAGGCTTACCGGGGGCAAACGAAGTTAATCCTGTAATATCAATACGGTCATCTTCCCGAATCAAATCATAATCAGCTTTATCAGCAAATGTAAGAGCAAGCATGCCCTGTTTTTTCAGGTTGGTTTCATGAATACGTGCAAAAGACTTGACCAATATGGCTCTTACTCCCAGATGCCGGGGCTCCATTGCAGCATGTTCGCGTGAAGATCCTTCACCGTAGTTTTCATCACCAACGACTATAGAACCCAAGCCAGCAGCTTTGTATGCTCTGGCTATTGCAGGAACTGTGTCAAACTCAGAATTGAGCTGATTTTTAATATAATTAGTCTTCTCGCCAAAGTAATTTACAGCCCCGATCAACATGTTATTCGAAATGTTGTCGAGGTGTCCGCGGAAACGCAGCCATGGGCCAGCCATCGAAATATGGTCGGTAGTGCATTTACCTTTGGCTTTTATAAGCAGCGGAAGGCCTAATAAATCTGATCCTTTCCACGCTTCGAAAGGCTCTAGAAGTTGTAACCTTTCCGAATCCAGTTTCACATTAATCTGAATGGCTGAGCCATCAGCCGGTGGTGCCAGGAACCCGGCATCTTTAACATCGAAACCTGCTACAGGCAATTCAATACCCTGAGGTTCATCCAGTTTTACTTTTTCTCCCGATTCGTTATCCAAATAATCAGTTAATGGGTTAAAGCATAAATCACCCGAAATAGCATAAGCAGTCACAATTTCAGGCGAAGCCACAAAACCATGGGTATTGGGATTGCCGTCGTTGCGCTTGGCAAAATTACGGTTGAAGGAAGTAATTATGGAATTTCTTCTTTCAGGATCGTCGGTATGCCGCTTCCATTGACCGATACACGGGCCACAGGCGTTAGCCATCACCACACCTCCAATTTTTTCAAAATCGCCTAGAAGTCCATCCCGTTCGGTTGTGTACCTAATAAGTTCCGAACCCGGTGTGATTACAAATTCAGCTTTAGCTTTCAGATTTTTCGCTGTGGCTTGCCTTGCTACCGAAGCAGCACGCGTAATATCCTCATATGACGAATTGGTGCATGAACCTATAAGTCCTACTTCCAGCTTCTGAGGATAGCCCTTTTCCTGAACCACCTTTACAAATTCCGAAATCGGGTATGCTGCATCCGGAGTAAAAGGGCCGTTAACGTATGGCTCTAATGTATTCAGATCAATCTCTATGACCTGGTCGAAGTATTTTTCGGGTGAATTATTTACATCTTCATCGGCACGCAAATCGTTTATAATTGCGTCAGCAAGTGTAGCAATTTCTTCACGCCCGGTGGCCTTCAGGTATTCGCTCATTTTGGCATCGTAACCGAATATCGATGTAGTAGCACCTATTTCAGCACCCATATTACAAATGGTTCCTTTACCTGTGGCTGAAAGAGAATCGGCCCCATCGCCGAAATATTCTACAATACAACCTGTACCTCCTTTAACAGTAAGGATTCCGGCAACTTTCAGAATAATATCTTTAGCTGAAGTCCATCCATTCAGACGACCGGTAAGTTTTACGCCAATAAGCTTGGGCATCTTCAGTTCCCAGGCCATGCCTGCCATCACATCCATGGCATCGGCACCGCCAACACCAATAGCTATCATGCCAAGCCCGCCGGCATTAACGGTATGTGAATCTGTACCTATCATCATTCCACCCGGAAATGCGTAGTTTTCGAGTATTACCTGGTGAATAATTCCGGCACCTGGTTTCCAGAATCCAATTCCATATTTCGCCGAAACTGATTCAAGAAAATCATACACTTCTTTGTTTTGTTTCAGGGCGCTGTCTAAATCAGCGGTTGCACCTGCTGAAGCCTGTATCAGGTGATCGCAGTGCACTGTGCTGGGAACAGCTGTGCGGCTGCGGCCGGCAGTCATAAATTGTAATAATGCCATTTGAGCAGTTGCATCCTGCATCGCTACCCGGTCGGGACCAAAATTCACATAGTCCTCTCCCCTGCCATAAGGTTTAACAGGAAGTTCATCCCAAAGATGGCTTAAAAGAATTTTTTCGCTGAGGGTGAGTGGGCGGCCCATTGATAAACGTGCCTTTTCAATTCGGGAAGGTAATGCGGAGTATACTTTCCTGACCAGATCAATGTCAAATAACATATGGTATCTAATTAAATAGTTTGATGTTTTGAACCAACGAAATTACGTTGAACTTTTTATTAAAACAAAACCAATTGCAGTTAGTTTAGTTAAAACAGTTTACTTTTGTCGTATGCAAAAATTGCTCGGTAAAATATCGGTTGTATTATTTTGTGGATTATTGATTTATAATTCATTAGGATATTACCTTGTTTTATCGGCAATAAAAATGGCAGTCCGCCATCAGAAATGGGCTCAGCTATCAACTATACCTGAGAGCCGGCTTACACATTTCACTTCGCTAAAAAGCATTAAAAACTTAGAAATCAAACAACTGAACAAGCATGAAGTTCAGGTTGATGGCAAGCTTTACGACATTGTGAGGATAAGAGATAACGGGAAAACTGTCACCTATTCCTGTTTACGCGATTTCAAGGAGGAATCACTGATTTCAAAAACAAGGCTCTTCAACTCAAAGGCACAGCAAATGCCTTTTCAAAACACGGCAAGGCTCATAATTGAAAAAATTATCAAAAGTTGCATAGTATCCGATGAGACTATCTTCAACTCTGAGAGCTACCCCGAATACCCAATAAACCCCATACAGGCAAGCTATTCAGGGCCTGAAATAATCATTTCACCTCCTCCTCCAAAATCAATTTGCTGAATTTCGTGGTAATGCATTTCCCTGCTTCACAATAAATGGACTCAGTGGAAATGCAATATTTTCAATCCTTACAATTCGTTGTAAATGATTGATCCATTTGATTTTAACCAAATTCAATACGCAAAATGAAAAAAGCAATAACCTTTCTCCTGATCTTACTATACACTAGCCTGTCGTTTGCGCAGCAGGTCCGTGTATCAAGCAAATCTGATTTACAAGCAGTGAGTAACTGTTCAGTCTATAATGCTGAAAAAACAGTTTCAGTCACTACCGATAATAATGGATTCGCTGATCTTTCGATTTTTAAAACCTCTGATAAACTGACATTCTCGCACGTATCGTTTATCCCTGTTACATTCGACAAATCATTTTTTACCGATAAAGTAACGGACATATCTCTTACTGTTGCTGTGATCAACCTTCAGGAGGTTGTTTTATCAGCCAACAAAGTCGAAGAAAAATACCGTGATCTTCCTGTAAGGATCGATATTATTCCTTCACGGCAGATACAACTGGCGAATCCTCAAACCACGGCCGAACTCCTTCAACAGCACGGTACCGTTTATATTCAGCAAAGTCAGTTAGGCGGTGGAAGTGCAGTACTGAGAGGTATGGAAACCAACAGGGTGTTGATGGTTGTGGATGGTATCCGCATGAATAATGCTATTTATCGTGCCGGCCACCTTCAGAATATCATTACCATTGATCCTAACATGCTTAGCCGCGTTGAAGTTGTTCATGGTCCGGGTTCTGTAATCTATGGCAGCGATGCTATGGGTGGTGTAATGCATTTTTATACCCGCAACCCTGTGCTTTCGACTGATGGGAAGACCTATATTTCAGGCAGCTCAATGATGCGGTATGCATCAGCTGCCAACGAATATTCACAAAGCTTTAATATGAATGTTGGCGGAAAGAAAATAGCCGCAATATTTGGCGGAAGCACAAAATATATAGGCGACCTGCGTGAGGGAAGTAAACGCGACAGCAAATATGGCGACTGGGGTAAGTGCCTGTATTATGCCGAACGCATAAATGGAACTGATGTTATGACCGAAAACAGCGATCCACTTATTCAAAAAAATACGGGATACTCGCAATTCGACCTGTTCGGAAAAGTATTATTCAAACCTGTCAAATACTATGCACTCACGCTAAATACGCAATACTCCAATTCAAGCGATATTCCACGCTATGATAGGTTAAGCGAAATGACTGATGGCAATCTTTCTTATGCTGACTGGCATTACGGCCCACAAACCCGTGCTTTGATTTCCCTGAAAAATGAATGGTCGAAGGCTACAAAACTGTATGACAATGCACAGATTACAGCTGCTTACCAGTTTATCAGCGAAGATCGGATTAGCCGCAAATTTGGTAAGGCAAAGACAAAAC
This sequence comes from uncultured Bacteroidales bacterium, assembly GCA_903822525.1. GTDB lineage: Bacteria > Bacteroidota > Bacteroidia > Bacteroidales > UBA4417 > UBA4417. The sequence continues at coordinate 4,608 of CAIJPI010000022.1, forward strand.
ATCAGGAAGAAACAGTACACGTTGTATCGCTGAATGCCGATTTTATGAAAAAACTATTCAGTCACAGCGAACTACGCTATGGCCTCGAAGGCATATTGAACCAGGTTGATTCAAAAGCATATAATAAGAATATCACGAATAGTGAGATCACTCAGGATGCTGCAAGCCGGTATCCTGATGGCGGCGACAACATGAAGAACATTGCTGCCTATGCATCCAATAACTGGGAAATAAACAAAAAACTGATCTTCTCACAAGGAATCAGGTTCAATTACATTTCCCTCGAAGCCAGATATACACAGGCTATGATGGATCTGATCAAATTCCCGTTTGATGCAACGATGAAACAAAAAAACACTGCAGTAAACGGCAGCCTGGGATTGGTTTTTATGCCCGGAAACGGATGGCGTTTTGCCACGAACTTATCCTCAGGTTTTAGGGCGCCTAATATCGATGATCTGACAAAACTTAATGAATTCAGCGATAATATCACCATTGTTCCAAACCCTGACCTGAAACCCGAAAATGCCTATAATGCCGAGATAACTCTTGGAAAAACATTCGGCGAAAAACTACAACTCGAAGTTACCGGGTTCTATACGCTGCTGGCAGATGCTTTCGTTACAAGAGCATTTCAATACAACGGACAGGATTCCATACTTTTTGATGGAAATATGGCAGCTGTGCAGGCCATGCAAAATGTTGACCGGGCTACTATTTACGGATTCGAAGGTAATGTGCTGGCACAACTCACCGGATCACTGTCGCTACGCAGCACACTAACCTACACATATGGTCATGTAAAGGACAGTGATGTGCCTTTAGATCATATTCCTCCTGTGTTTGGCCTGACTTCTCTTAAACTGGATCTCAGTAAGTTTACAGGCGAATTTTATGCAAGGTATAATGCCTGGAAACATATTAAGGATTACAGCCCAAGCGGCGAGGATAACGAAGCCTATGCAACAGCTGATGGAATGCCTGCATGGTATACACTTAACCTACGTGCCGGGTATCAGTTCAATCGGAATATCAGCGTGCAGGCAGGAGTTGAAAATATTCTCGATCGCCATTACCGTAATTTTGCCAGCGGCATAAGTGCTCCGGGAAGAAATGTATCTGTAACTTTGAGAGCCACGCTTTAAGAATCACAATTCTGGAAATAATGACCTTTTGCTGAATCCTTTATACCAATTTAACAAATCGATTTCAACGAAAGCTAATTGGCTGATAACAACAGCCTATTATTTATAAAAAGAGCCGCAACTGATTCTCCGGTTGCGGCTCTTCTATTTTATAAAGATATTCTTAGTTCAGTACTATTTTTCTAATTATTAAAGCATTGCCACCTCTCAAAACCTTTAAAAGGTAGCTTCCTTTACTTAAGCCTGAAACATCAATCCTGAAAACGCTGGCAGAAAATTCCCGCTGCATAACAACTTTACCTCTAAGGTTATATATCTGAACTGTCGCCTCCCGGCTATCACCATCTAATTCAATAGTAATAAAGTCCCGTGACGGGTTAGGATATAACCGAATTCCTGCAGCATCCTCAGGAGTAGTGGAAACGGAGGATGGCAGCTGAATAACCTGGATGTTGACAGGTGTTATTCCAACAGCACTGATACTAATGTTTGCCGTTCGGGTAACCATGGTTTCATTCTGGCCGTATACTGCTGTTATTACACCGTTTCCTGAGCCACTGGCCGTTGGCTGGCACCAGCCGGCATCACTTACTGCAACCCAGTTGGTATTGGTGGAAAGGGCAAAAGTGGTTATTCCGGCCTGGTAACTGACTGTCTGCACCATGGGCATCACTGTTAAAACTGCTGTTGGACCCTGTTGAGTAACTGTGACGGTTACAGGAGTTGCTCCCACTACAGAAATGGCAATATTTGCAATTCTTGTGATAGCGAGAGCATTTTCGGCATAGGTTGCAAAGAGCGTTCCGTTTCCATTTCCTGAAGCAGTAACGGCACACCAGCCGGCATCACTTATGGCTGACCAGGCTGAATTTGTACTGATTGAGAAATTGGTGGTTCCGGCCGGAAAAGAAACATCCTGATTACCAGGAGTTGCTGAGAGCGTGATTCCCGGTGCCTGCTGGTTAAGTATAACTACAACAGGACTTAATCCTGTGACTGTTACGGTAATATTAGCAGTACGGGCTGCCAGTCCGGTGTTCTCAAGGTATGTTGCCGTTAAAACACTGTTACCTGAACCGGTAAGTGGCACTGTACACCAGGTCTGGTCGCTGCTTGCAGTCCAGGCTGAGTTGGATGTTATAGTATAACTTGTATTTCCTGCCACTGAAGTAACCGTAAGACTTGGAGGTGAAACCGTAAGTGTGGGGGCTGCAATGCCCTGAGTAACAGTAACCACTACAGGACCTATTCCGGTAACAGTAACTGTTATATTCGCAACCCGCTGAACACCGCTTGTATTTTCGGTGTAAGTGGCATTAATTGTTCCATTCCCTGTACCTGCAGGAGTAACGGCACACCAACTCTGATTACAGGAAACAGCCCATGCTGAATTGGATACAACAGAAAAAACGGTAGCTCCGGCAATTGCTGCAACATTCTGATCAGGCGGAGTTACTGCCAGCGCAGGTGCTGCACTGGTTTGGAAAATTGAAATATCATCAATATATACATTGGATGCACTTCCTGAATTATCAGTTGCATGCCTGAATCTGAAGAAAAAATTATTCCCGGCATAGTCGTTCAGATTCCGGGTCCTTTGAACGTACGAAGCATTCTGAAGAGCCGGTGCTAAAGTATCAATCTTCAACCAGGTCTGCCCGCCATTAGCTGAAATCTCACAATACGTTGTATCGTGACCGGCAACCTTATTCACACTTGTATTGCGCCAAAAATAGGAAATTGAATACCCGGGAGGCAATATTACTTTAGGTGAACGCAGAGTTGCTGAATTCCCTGTGGTATAATATGAAGTCTTGGCACAAAGCAAACCGGAATGGGCATTTGCGTTATATTCATACCACGATACGTCGGGGGCTACATTCCATGCGCTAACCACCGGGTAAGTATGAAACACCAGGGAGTCTTCAAAACCCTCATTATAAGGAAACTGATCAATAACAACTTCAGTCTTGAATTTCCAGACCGGCGATGTCTCCTGAAGGTTTCCGTTTTTTGCAACAACGCGCCAGTAATGCATAACCGAATCGGCAAGCAATCCCGGAATAGTGTATGATTGTATGCCGGCTGTGCAGGGTGCATTTGAAACTAAAAGAGGAAGATTTTGTGCGTCAGTGCCGAAGTACAGGTCATAGTTAGTTGTGTTCACACCAAGTGTCCAACTAATGTCTGTATCAACTGAAACTACTGTTGCATTATCAGCAGGTATTGGACCTGTTGGTGTTGCCGGCCCTGTAGAGGCATAATAGAACCTCATATTGGTAAGAGAACTCGGATAAGGATTCAGATAGCCAACCTGGCTGGTTGCAGGAAAGCCAACATCACTACCACAGTTTTTATTATTATTTATTACTGAAGCCGTCGATGTAAACTGAGGGCCGTAAGTGTTGCCCCATCGGTTCTCCCAATGAATTAACAGATTTTGAACACCATCATATACTATGGGTGTGGTGAGAACAATTTCATTCCAGCCGGTCTGAAAAGTCAAATCACCCTGAAATACAAGTGTGTAACCGTTATTCAATGGATCCTCATAAGCTGCATTTGCAAAAACTGTATTCAGCGAAAGTTTAACATACAATTTCTGGTTGGTTACTGTTTTCGGACCGTTTACACAGTTGAGTCCTATTTTTGTAATGGTTTTTGATTCGCCCAGATCCGTGTGATTGTATATGAGCGAACTCCACGAATACTTCCATGAAGAGTAAATCGGCATGGAATTCTGTATGACTCCTGATCCTATTTCAATGTAGTTCTGGGATTGAGTTATTTTAGAAACTGAAAATACACAGATAAAGACAAGTAAAGCTAACAGGCGATTGTTTTTCATGAGTTTTTTTATGGCTGTTCAAATAGTTATAAATGACATTAAAGAAACAAAATAAGCAATTTCAGGAATGCGATGGGGCAACCGAATGGTGCGAATTCATGAATCAGTACCTGTTAGAGTTCTAACTAATTAAATTTCTGATCTTTATGATTATCGGATCAGGCAAGAATCTGGAATCGGAAATTAATATTACTTTTGTTTTCCGCATAAAAACTATACAATCTGTTTTTCCTGATGGAATTAATTATCAAGATACTTTTTGCGCTCCCCGTTTATCAGTCAGTAATACTTGCAATATTTCTGTTCTCGAGCAGTTTCCGGCAGTTTAGCTATTCAAGATTGCTAATGGGAGTATTTCAGCTACTCATGGCGTTCTATTTTACGTTCAATTTCCTTTATAGTATCAGGGAGTTTGAAATAGTGAGTGAGGTTTATTATTTCATCCTGCAGGTTATACTGATGTTTATTCCTGTATTTTATCTGTATATACTTTCCATTACAAAATCTGACTTCAGATTCAGGAAAGCATACAGTATCCATTTTTTACCTGCTATAGGTATTGGATTCCTCAATATCCCCTACCTGCTGGCATCTCCTGCCGAAAAGCTGAATTTCATCTCACATACCAACAGCAATCCTGGAAACGGCAGTATGTATAGTTATTTGTTTGCTGTTTACATGGTTGGTATATTCGGGATATATACTGCTCAACTTATATATTACTCGGTTATGGCATTCAGGGTATACCGTAACCACAAAATCTATATTGCGAACAGGTATTCCTATACCGAAAATATCAACCTCGACTGGATACTGGTATCAATTATGTCTTTTGTAATATTCTTCCTTTTTAATGATATTTTTTATCTGATTGGATTCCGTGGACAGATTATTACGCAGGTAATCTATATTGTATCCATGCTCGGAACAACACTTTATGTTGGATACAGAGGGCTGCAACAGTATGATATAAATCATAGTACACAAAATACTGATTTTATAAATTCGAAAGAAAAAAATACTGCTGGTAATTCAGTAAAAATTAACACTACAATTAATTGTTTAGATAATACTATTTTAAACAATGATAATCATGAATATATAAATGTTGAAAAGCAAGACAATATAAAAAAATATTCAGGGTCTACACTAACAGAGCAGCAAAAAACAGTTCTGATTTCAAAGCTCCATTTACTCATGCAGGATGAGAAAATATTTTTCAATTCAAAACTATCTATTGAAGATGTTGCTGTAAAATTAGATACAAATTCAAAATATATTTCCCAGATTATTAATGAAACTTTCAATAAAAACTTCTATAATTTCATCAATAGTTATCGCATTGAGGAAGCTAAAATATTGCTTCTATCCGAAGAAAATGCAAAATATTCGATTCTTGGTATAGCTCAAACGGTGGGCTTCGTTTCCAAATCAGCTTTTAACTCAGCTTTTAAACGATTTACAGGCCTTACTCCTTCAGCATTCAAGAACAATGAAACTAAAGCAGACAGTTAATTTTTGAGCAATCCTATCCTGAACATTGGGTTTTATCTGCCAAAATCTAATCTTTCCCCTTTTCCCCTGTAAACTGATCTTCCTTGTTCTTGAACAACACATTAAAAGTTGTGAGGCTGCCATATATCCGTGTGATATACTGTTCAAGATCAACTTTCTCCTCATCAGTCAGGGCACTGGCATTAATGCGTTGTTCCATTACACGAACCCTGTCGCGGACCATCACAATTTTATGAAAAAACATATCGATGGGCACTTCCTTCTCCTTAAGTGTTTTATCGCCCGGGTAAAGGACCATTTTACCGCCGGTCCATTTCTGTCCAAGCGGCACAGTTTCCTGTACGTCGCTGAAACGGCGCAGCACCCTGACCAGGCTTTTCTCGATTTTTTCGTACGTTGCTAAATCCGAAGGAGTTTCGACAGCCTCTATGATTTCAAGTCCTTCATAATCGCGCATAATCTGCCTCACCCCATGCTCAATAAATCCAATTTCATAGGCATCTGAACGCAGCTGAACAACAACGCCTTTCCCAAATTGCGGATGTTTAACCCGGGAACCTACTCCTAATATAAATTCAGTCATATATGTTACAGTAATATGGTTTAGCCAACAAAAATAGGATTTATAAGTTTATTACTCTCTGTTGCCGGAAATAGTTTTTGTTTGAAAACTTCAAAAAAAACACACGATTCAGTATTAGCACGTTTAAAAATAGGTTTATCAGGGTCTCTATAGTATCTGACATTACTTTTTGCAGAAATTATTTTGAGTGTATAGTCTTACGAACGGCAAACTTTTGTTCCATTTGAGTGTTTTGTTAAAAATATTTAGAACATGAAAAATATAGCAATTCTTGGAACCGGAATGGTAGGCAATACCATAGGAACGAAATTAGTTTCGCTGGGGTATAAAGTAAAAATGGGTTCGCGCACAGCTAATAATGATAAAGCTGTTGCCTGGGCTAACAGTAATGGCATGCTGGCTTCAAACGGAACTTTTGCCGAAGCTGCTGCATTTGGCGATATAGTTTTTAACTGTACTTCAGGGCAGGTATCCCTTGAAGCACTTCAACTCGCCGGGCATGAAAATCTGCAGGGGAAAATTTTAGTTGATTTGGCGAATCCTCTCGACTTTTCAAAAGGAATGCCTCCATCCTTAACAGTTTGTAACACCGATTCACTCGGAGAAGTGATTCAACGTCAGTTTACTGATGTTAAAGTGGTTAAAACTCTTAATACGTTGAACTGCCAGTTGATGGTCAACCCGGGTATGTTAACAAATGCGGGTAGCCTTTTTATATGCGGCAACGATGCTGAAGCTAAAGCTTTGATTAAAAGCTTATTGCAACAGTTTGGGTGGGAAAAGATTATTGATTTGGGTGATATTTCTGCTTCCCGGGGCACCGAGCAACTTTTGCCGGTTTGGGTTAGATTAATGAGTACTATGGGAACGCCAATGTTTAATTTCGATATAGTTCAATAAGTATACTGAAATTTACCCCTTGATGATTTTCTGATGAATGGCTAATACCTGTGGAAGTATCAGCGATTCTTCATCATTTACGATAATATAATCAGCCAGTTCCTGTTTTTGCCCTTGCGGCCACTGCTTGCCTGTGCGCGCTAAAACCATTTCCCTTGTAATTCCGTTACGTACCATAACCCGCGATATGCAAAGCTCCTCAGGCGCTGTCACCAGAATGTTTGCATCAAATAGTCGGTTGAATCCGCTTTCGAATAGTATGGCGGCCTCATGCATAACATATGGAACATCCTTTTGCAGGTTGCACCAGTCTGAAAAATCAGTTTCTACCAAAGGGTGAATAAGATTATTCAGGATATCGAGTTTTGATTTATCGCCGAAAACTATAGCTGCAAGCGCTTGCCGGTCCACCTTATGCAAGGGTGTGAGAATTGTTTTGCCGAATAAAGTAGTGAGCTGCAAAATCATCTCCTCCTCTTCAAGGAAGTCTTTAGCCCTGATATCTGCATGGTAAACAGGAATTCCGATAATTTCAAAAACTCTGGCAATTGTAGATTTTCCGGTTCCTATGCCACCGGTCAGCCCAATGCGTTTCATTTCGAAATAATAATATATTCCACTTCGGCCGGAACAATTTTCAGCACTCTTACTTTATCAGGAGATTTAGTAAGGTTTATACTCAGTTTTTTTTGTTTTGCCACCGAGGTTGGCTGATATTCAACTTCCGCCGAGAAATCAGAAGCTTCAATATGTGGATATGCTGAAAGTGGAACCCTGCATGTGATTTCCACTTTATCCGGGAAAATTTTTACATCCGCCCCATTCCCACTTATTAAAACAGGAACTGTATAGCCTGCTTCCGTGACCTGCTCTACTTTTAGCCTGACCGTAACCGAATCAGTTGAATATTTCATCAAACTTGCCTGGGAACCTTTAAACAAAGCAACTTTTATATTGACTGTGCTATCGAGGTTGCTGAACTTTATTTTTTGTGTTCTGACAAAAGAAATGGTATCAATAATGCTCTTTATGCTCGAAACTGTTATGTACTTGGGACTGAAACGAATAGTATCAGTCATATCATACTGACCACTGAGTGAATAGGACACATCGGGTTTTACGGGCACCTGCTTTCTGAAAATTTCTGAAAACTTAAAAAACAGAGTGTCCGGTTTAATATATGCAATTTCTTTATTGAAGCGGATTTGGGTCCCTAACTGATCCATGATCCGGCTTGACGGAAGGTAAGCCGTATAGCCTTCTGCTGAAGTACGGATTTTCAGAGTCGAAAGGTCAATGGTAAGGGTGCGTTGTTTCTGTGCGTATTTTGCAGCAAGTAATTCAAATCCCTGTGCATGCATTCCGATACTGATTACGCTTTCTCCGCTATTGGTAAGTATCAGGTCTTTTGGAACATTGCTAAAAACAATTTTATATCTGATTTCATCAGAGTAGTCTTTCATCAGTTCGATAAAAAGCCACATCAGAATACTAATAACAAGACAGACCAGAAAGACCATCAACCTCGGATGAGATCGGTGTTCTTTCCGGCCTGTTAAATCAGGCTTCTGATTAAGATCAATTTGGCTGTCGACGGCCATAATATCTATAAAATGAGGTTAGAAGCCCTGTTTTAAAAGTTTAATCCGTTAACCCGGATCTTCTTAATACCATCTTTCACTGCAAATTTTTACAAAATTAACAGTGGAAATCTGGTTCAACTATTTAGCTGGTTCGCCTGTGAGCTGATCCTGTGAATCGGCTGCAACTGCTGATTTCTCAATCCTGAGTTTTACACCGCCTTCTACTTCGATAGTACATGTAGTTTCCTGCATTTCAACTATCCTGCCGTGAATACCACCTATAGTGATGATTTTCTGACCTTTTGCAAGACCTTCTCTGAATTTCTTCTGATCTTTCTGCCTTTTAACCTGAGGACGGATAAAAAAGAAATAGAACACAACAAAGATCAGAACCAGAAAAATAAGTGAACTGGCCATTCCACCACCACCAGCACCCTGGCCTTGTGGAGGAGTCATAAGTAAAATGTGAAGTAGATTCATTTTAATTTGTTTTTACGTTATTGGTTATTAATTATTTAGCAAAAAAAACTATTTAATATCTTCAGGTTCAACAACCTGCGATTGGATTCTTAATGTTGTAGTTGGGGGTTGGGTATTCGAAAAAACAGTTATTGATTTAGCCTGCAAACCATGCCGCCCTTCGCTGTCGAAACTCACATCAATGGTGGCCCCTTCGCCCGGTTTTATCGGCTGCTTAGGGAATGATGAAACTGTACATCCGCATGAGGTGCTCACATTCGAAATAAGCAGAAGGGACTTTCCTGTATTTTTAAATTTAAATGCATAAGTAACCTGTTCACCGGAAATAAGCTTCCCAAAATCATGAAAGTCCTTTTCGAAACTTATTGCTGGCAAGGCATCTTTATCGTAGGTCCCTTCGGCGGTATTTGGATTTGAAACTACACCTGCAGGCAAATCCGAACTGTTCTGTTTCGGGCTGCAGGAGTTTAAAATCCACAATACCTGGCTTAGTAAAAGTACAGTGAAGAGATATTTTTTCATTTGACTAATAATTGACGAAAGTGCAAAAGTAACAATTCATGGCTTTATGTCCACTATAAGCTGGAAATATCACGTATAATATATACCTGGTAGTCGCCAAGATACGAAAACCCGGCCTTTTTGTATAAGCCGAGCGCCTTGGCATTGTTAGTATGAACCTCAAGTTTTACCTGCATTCCGTATGATTTTGCTAACTTCATGGAAGCATCAAGCAATATTTTTGATAGCCCATTTCCCTGATAATCAGAATGAATGCCGAAATGATGGAGATACGTGCGCCTACCGTCGACAGTAAGCCATGATGTTCCTATTATTGCACCAGAAGCAGGGTTTATCAGCAACAACAGCTGGCCACCCATCTGAATGGTTCGGCGGATAATATTTACATCATCGCCCCGGTTTGCACCTCCCAGACCCAGGGATTCCCAAAGTCTTGTCATCTCAGGGTAATCGCCTTCGGTATATTCACGAATAAAAAAACTGGAATCCATGCCTGAACTAAGGTTTCGGGTAATTTGTTTATTGATATACGTACTTGGATTATTAGCAGGTCAAAAAAAACGATTGTGTAACTTACTCCATGAGTCCCCTGCCGGCTTTAACAATAATACCCTGATCCTTATAATCAACAATCAGCTTATCAAGAACCCCGTTAATAAAGATTTTGCTCTTAGGTGAACTGTATTCTTTCGACAGTTCAATATACTCATTCAGCGTGACTTTAATTGGAATTGACGGGAATTCGATAAGTTCGGTAATAGCCATTTTAATCAGGATAGTATCCATTACCGCAATACGCTCCAGATCCCAGTTTGAAGCTCTTTCGCTGATAACTTTGTTCAAATCAGCACTGTTTATCAAAGTTTTACGGTACAGGTGTTTAACAAATTGCATATCTTCACTGCCGTCGCTATGATTTTCATCTTTCAGAAGAGTTGGCAGGCTGGTAAATTCGTCAAAACTTTCTTTATAGCCTTTTATGGTTTTGTCGACCATCATTACAGCGGTATCAAAATCTTCGTTCCAGTATATATTCCGTTCGTCGAAATAACTCCTCAGATGGTCCGATTCGGAGAACAGACGCAGAATCACCATTTCAACCACATGCTTATCGGCGGCATAGCTGGCTTCAGGCTTATTCATGTATGCAATATACACTTCATCCTCGCGCATCAGGTTGTAAAACTTCCGGATCATTTCCTCTTCATCCACCCAGTTGATTTTATAGGCAGCATTACGCTTCAGGTAATCGCGGTTATTTTCAAGCTGGCTGATAAAACGATTTTGGATAAAACGAAGGTTAGGATTAAGGTCCTCAGGGGTAGGAAGCTGTTTAAGCCTGTTTTCTTCTATTCGCCTGCGGGCAAAATCAGAAAGTTCAATAATAAGAGAAAGTTGGTAGATATAGAGTTCGTAGAGTTTATCGAGACTTACTATCAGCTGTTTTTCGCCGGCATTGATACTTTCAGGACCTTCCTGTTGAAAAGCATAAATCGCCTGCATTACTTTAATCCGAAGAAACCTTCTGCTTAGCATAAAATGTAAATGAACCTTTAATGAATAAGGCTGCAAATGTACGGATTTTGGCGAAACAGGAAAATGAAATTTATAATTCAGGCTCAGGAATCTCTTTACATTCCAATTTTGTGGTCGGGTAAACTCTTATCTGCAGGATTGTAACTCCTTTGTCGTTTTTTCTATCATTTGATATGTGTACCCCTGCCACATGACCAGACAGGCAGCTAAAATACGCTGAGAGAGTTTTCCATTCTGTGTGTGGAATGGGTTTTAAACACATTTCACATTGAATCGTTAAGGTCGGCTCTGACTGAATTTATAGCCTTGAATCAGTAAAAATTGTGAAAAATGGTGACTTTTGCCAAATGAAATATTATTTCTACATTTGCGTTAAGTAGAACTTATTAATAACCCGTAATGTTACCCAAAGATGGAAGATTTTGATTATATGGATACAAGAGAGGATGTATTCTCGAGAGCGGTAAAAGCAGGAAAACGCACATACTTTTTTGATGTTAAAAGTACACGCGACAAGGAGTTATACATTACAGTTACTGAAAGCAAAAAACGGTTTGACAATGCACTTGCCAAATTCGTATACGACAAGCATAAAATTTTTCTGTACCAGGAAGATTTTGAAAAATTTATGCACGGTTTACAGGATGCCTTTTCTTTTATTGAAACCGGAAAAGAGCCACCCGAAAGAGTCTACAAAGAAGTTAAAAGACTGCTTTCTGACCTTGATACCGAAGGTTCGAGGGAAACCACAGAATAAATCACGGCAGATATATTTGTCATTCCTTTACCACCTGACCAGTAGCGGGCAACTTCTTATAACCTAATCTGGAAAACTTATCAACATGGGTTCAAAACTGCTTTTGCTTTTTTGTACCTTTGCAAGCTATTACAATCCATAAATCTTCATCTAAAGCATACGAAATTTTACCTGGAGATCATTGGATTTAAGCGCATTAACTTTTAATAATACACTCACGAATGGGAAAAATTATTTCCATAGCAAATCAAAAAGGCGGAGTAGGAAAAACAACCACTGCAATTAATCTGGGTGCAGCTTTAGCCGTGTTAGAGTTTAAAACTTTGATCATCGATGCTGACCCCCAGGCCAATGCAACATCAGGAGTAGGTTTCGACCCCAAAACAATCAAAACCAGTATTTACGAATGTATTATTGAAGAAGTTGAGGCGAAAAATATCATTCTCAGTACCGATACACCCAATTTATTCCTGCTTCCGGCACATATCGACCTGGTTGGGGCCGAAATAGAGATGATAAATCTGCCAAATCGTGAAGTGATGATGCGTAAAGTTGTCGAGAAACTCCGCGACGAATACGACTTTATACTTATTGACTGTTCGCCTTCGCTGGGATTGGTAACTGTAAATTCGCTGGTAGCCTCTGATTCCGTTATTATACCTGTACAGTGTGAGTATTTTGCTCTCGAAGGTCTGGGCAAATTACTGAATACCATAAAAATTGTACAATCACGCCTAAATCCCAAACTTGATTTCGAAGGAATTCTTCTCACTATGTACGACGGTCGCCTGCGCCTTTCGAACCAGGTGGTTGAAGAAGTGAAGACTCACTTTCAGGATATGGTTTTCAATACAATTATTGCCCGTAATACCCGGCTTGCCGAAGCTCCGAGTTTCGGACAAACCGTTCTGATGCACGATGCAGGCAGTACAGGTTCACTCAACTACCTGAACCTGGCCCGTGAAGTATTACAGAAAAACAAAATGACTACCCTTACTCAGGAACAAAAAGAAATAAAGGTCAAGGAATAATGGCTATACAAAAAAAGACAGGACTGGGACGCGGATTGAGTGCAATACTCGAAAGCCCTGAAACCGATATTACTTCAAAAGATATTTCGGGAAATTATGTGGCAGGCGCTATCGCCAACCTGCCAATCCGTAAAATTGAGACCAATCCTTTTCAGCCACGCGAAGATTTCGATGAGTCATCACTTGCGGAACTTGCCCAATCTATTCTGGAACAAGGTATAATACAGCCACTTACAGTCCGTAAGATGGGTTACGACAAATATCAGCTGATTTCGGGCGAAAGAAGGTTCAGGGCATCGAAAATTGCCGGAATTGATTCAGTCCCTTGCTATATACGCGTTGCAAATGATGAGCAGATGCTGGAATGGGCACTCATCGAAAATATTCAGCGCGAAAACCTGAATGCCATCGAAATCGCCATCAGCTACAACAGGCTTATCGAAGAATGCAACCTTACCCAGGACGAACTGAGTAAACGTGTTGGTAAAAACAGAACTACTGTTACTAATTACATGCGGTTGTTGAAATTGCCGGCTGAAGTTCAGACAGCATTAAGAGACGGATCCATCAGCATGGGTCATGCCCGTACCCTGATCAATGTGGAAGAAAATACAAAGCAGCTTATTATTACCCGTAAAATAATTGCTGAAGGTCTTTCGGTTCGCGATGTCGAAAAACTGGTCCGCCAACTCGATAAAATTGTCTCACCTGCTACCAGGCCTTCCAAGGTTGCTCTGCCATTGAAGTTCGAAGTAATGAAAGACTCAATACAGGATCGTCTGAACAGGAAAATTGAACTCAACCGTACACCGAAGGGGAAAGGGAGCATTGTTATTCCGTTTATTTCGGATGACGATCTGCAGGCAATTATTTCAAAGCTAGGAATTGAATAATACACGTGATAAGCAAAAGAATAAACACACATACTAAACTGCAACAAAGTCTGCCGGTATCTTCTTTACGAAAGGTTCGCGGACTTTGTTTTGTTTTATTCCTGACCATTGTATTTAGCAGCATTTCTCTCAATAAAGTGTTTGCTCAGGATTCTATATCCCCGGTTTCTAAATCTATAAAGGCTGAACCCAAAAGCCTGCATTCTCCACATAAAGCTACCATTTATGCCATGGTATTGCCTGGACTTGGACAGGCTTATAACCATAAGTACTGGAAAGTTCCAATCGTTTATGCCGGATTCGGAGCTTGTATATACATGATACAGAGAAACACACGATATTACAGGGAAATAAAAGATGCTTACCAATATCTTTCGGTTACTTCAAAAACAGTGTTCCCTCCCACCCCGATCAATATTTTCCCCTACCCTGATCCTCCCAACGACTGGGCAAAAAATTATACCGAAGATCAGCTGAAAGAAGGACGCGACTACTACCGACGTAATCTTGAAGTATCCTATATTTTTAC
>CAIJPI010000023.1 GCA_903822525.1 uncultured Bacteroidales bacterium
ATAGCACTATGCACAATGCACTATATAACAGAATCAATTCCTGCTACAATATTCTAAAATAGAACCTTGTTAAATAACGTTTGCATTAGTCCCATGCTGCAGGTATTTTGGATTTCATCTTCCCCTGACTCCATCAAAAAGAAACTCATTAAAAATAATTCGAAAAACACCATCCCCTCCGCTCCGGCTCAGCCCTTAAAGTTTTTAACATCCTGAAGTTAATAAAATACAATAAATATGCTCATTCCATGTTATATGTATGCAAAATGTGAATACTTTTGTAAATTAATCTATCTTTAATAAATAGAATTCACGACCTACAACATATGAAGAAAATAGCAGCTCTTCTCGCAACTATAGTTATACTAACGATACTGCTTTCTTCGTGCGGCACATCCGAACAATGTGCAGCCTATGGAGAATACAAACACTATCGCGTTGAGAGCAGATAATACATCCGGGTTCTGGTATAGTTACTTCATCGGATTCAATTCAACCAAAACCGTAGCTTAGTTGTTTATAGCTTAAATACACAGCATATGCGGTTATTTCTGGTCATATTCCTTTTCACCTTTGCAGGCTTTCTTCCAATAACAGTCCAGGCTCAGGATATTGCCGAAGCCGATACCGTTGATATGGGCTTTTTGCTCCGTAAGGAGAAATCAGGGAACATTATGTTGCATACACTGGGTTATGGCTTTGGCATGCGCTTTGGCACCAACAAAACCTATTACAAAAACCGCATGTTCGATTTTGATCTTCTCGAAATGCGGGCACCTAACCAGGCAAGGCGATACAACGAAAATTTCACCAACCAACGCAGTTATGTTTATGGCAAACTGAACAACTTCTACATTCTCCGTTCAGGGATTGGCAGCCAGCATCTTATTAACCGCAAACCCTACTGGGGAGGCGTCGAAGTAAGGGCATTTTATTACGGTGGGGTTGATATTGGACTAGCTAAACCCGTCTACCTGTACATTGATTATTATACAATTATTGACAACCAGTATATAGTCGAGAGGCGACCGCTCGAACTTTACGACCCGCTCATACACTTTCCTAACATTGGCTCAAATCCATACTGCCTCTGTGATATTTTTGGTCGAGGTCCAATGCTTAGTGGGATCGACAAAATTAAAATCTATCCCGGTCTCTACTTTAAAGGAGGATTCAATTTCGAATTCAGTGCCCTGAACGACAGAATTAAAGCCCTTGAAGCAGGACTTACGGTCGATGTTTTTCCGCAACGCGTTCCTGTTATGGCATTTAAAGACCCTGACCTGTTTTTTATTACAGGTTACCTGAGCTTTCATTTTGGAAAGCGTTACAACTAGGCTCTTCATAGCGCTATTCACGAATCAATCTATTCTTCAAATCCTACGGTTCCAAAATGCCCGGCAATAACCGGGTCAATGTAATCTGTACTCCACTAAATCGTATGTTCCGTTGTGGATATCAGAGCCCAGGTTATAAACAATGTAAACCATACGCGTAATTCCAATATAGGGTGTAACCCAGTATTGGCTGTTGTTCCAATAGTTTCCAATATGACGAGTCCCTATCATATTGAGTTGAAATGTATGTCCAAACGGACCTGCTGGAGTTTGAATGGTTACTTCCGAAGCAACCTCAACAGAATCCGTATATAGGGAAGGTGAGATAGCCCATTTATTTCCTGTTTCGAGAGGGAATACATAGCGCATAATTGGAAAATCATAAGACGTTATACCGGGAAAAATTGCATATTCTTCAAGGCTGGTGTCAGCAAGTACCTTATAAACAGTATCAGTAAATTGAGGATAAGAATATATCCATGTTGTGACTGGACGTCCATCAGGCAAAATGCTTCTTTTTATTATTCTTACTTCGAGAAAGCCTTGTTGTTCGCCGTTTGCTGATTGTATGCTGTATTTCCAAAAATCGCCTGTTGAATCCGGAACCTGGCACGAAGAAATAGTATTCGGAAGGATTTCATCCTTTGAACAGGACACAAAAACTACAGAACAAAGAATCAGAAAAGCATAAAACGTTTTCATAGTAAACAGTTAAATGAAAAGGTAAATTTAATAAGTTTCTATTTCATCCCATCTATTTCCATTTTTCTCAGTTTTGGCGCAAATCCGGCAGTGGCAAGCACTATCATAACAGTCATCCCGCCTCCAAACAATACCGAAGGCACCAGGCCCATAATCCTTGCCGCAAGACCCGATTCGAACGAACCCAGTTCATTCGAGGAACCGATGAACAAGCTGTTTACGGATGCTACCCTGCCACGCATCTCATCAGGAGTATACATTTGCAAAATAGTACCCCTGATAATGACACTTATATTATCGAACATCCCGCTCAGCGCCAGTAAGCCTAGCGATAACCAAAAGTTTCCTGACAAAGCAAAGAATACAATACACATTCCGAATCCGCCTACGGCCCACATCAACTTTCTGCCCGAACGGCGCAAAGGCGGATAATAAGCCAGTATCATAGCCATCAGTACAGCGCCAAATGCAGGGGCAGCCCGCAAAAAACCAAGTCCCTGTGGACCCGTATGCAATATTTCGGAGGCAAACACCGGGAGCAAAGCAACAGCACCACCGAATAAAACACCAAACATATCAAGTGCCAATGCTCCTAACAGAATTTGGTTCCCGAAAACAAACCTTACTCCGGCCGAGAGACTTGTAATGATGCCTTCACCCGTTGTTCGCTCTGGCAGCATCACCGATTTCGATGTAAAGAAAAATAATAAGCTGAATGCCGAAAAGATTACAACACATATAAATGCGGCATGTATTCCCGCAAATCCATATATCAGCCCTCCTGCTGCAGGCCCTGATACAGCTGCAATATGCCAGATCGTGCTGTTCCAGGTGGAGGAATTGGCGTATAGGTTGCGGGGCACAATCTGCGCCATATAGGCCGACTGAGCAGGATAAAAAAATGCCCTCGCCAAGCCTGTAAAAGCAATGACCAAATACAGCGGAAGCACACCCGACGACTGGTACCAGTCGTTCATGGTATAGCTCATATAAAGCAGAACCACAGCGCAAACAACATATACCGATGCTGTAACAGCAATTATCGATTTGCGGTTAATTATATCGGCAATATGACCTGCAAACAAGGCTACCACAAGAAATGGAACAGCTTCCGAAAGCCCTATTAATCCCAACGAAAACGGATCATGGGTCAGGTCATAAACCTGCCAGCCAACAATTACACTCTGCATCTGTATTGCAAACGTCAGAAAGAACCTGCCCGAAATAAATTTCCGGAAACTGCTGATCCGCCATACCGCGTATGCATCATTCTGAAAGAAAAGAGAATTAAATCTGCTCAAATTTGTGTTTGTTAAACATGTAGTAATCCGAATTTCTATGGTGTCCTATTTCAATGTGTATTCTTGTTTTGACTACGAATGTTTCTTTTTGACACCAAAGCACAAAACACCTAATTTCACAAAACAAGTCTCAGGGAAAGTTGAATATACTGAACAAAATCATGAACGGTAGATTATTGTGCCTTTGTGTTTTGTTGCCATGTTTAAAATCAAAAGAAATTTTTCAGGTATTCGGAAACGACATTTTTGCCTTCTTATTTCTTAGGTTTGATGGTAAATATATGATCAAAGGACTTTATCTGCTTAATAGCACAAAGATACTTGGCAAATTGCTATCCAAAAGCCTTAACTCTTTCAGAATTATCCACAAATCCCTTCCCGTTCCACACAGGTATTGCGTTGGAGCAATTCAGCCGGAAGCTGTGCCTCAGATCGTCATGGAGCCCAAGTTTGAGCAGGCGCTGAAAATGATTTGCTTCTTTTACAACTTCAGCAAGATTAGTTTTCGAATTTTGCCATAGAGTGAACGAAGCAACAGCAGCATCACACATAGGGGAAAACTTCCCCGACATTTCAAGTGCCTCTACCAATGCACCGGCACAGAGTGAATCTTCAAGGCAAAAAGTATTTTTCCATCCTGAGCAGAGTATAACAATATTTTTTTGTTGTACGCTAAGCCAATGGCTCATGGCCTGAAGATTTACAAAGGCAGCGGCGGCGATATTCCCGTTTCGCTTAGCCAATTCAACAGCCTTTGTACCATTGGTGGTTGAATATGCAAGCTGTTTCCCTATTAATGAGCTTTTCAGAAAAACGGAAGGGGAATTACCAAAATCGGCAAAGTCAACTTTTTCACCTTCCCGCTCTGCAGCTGTATAGTAACCTTTGTTCTTATATTCCAAAAGTTCATCCAGGCCCTGAACCGGTATTATTATCTCAACACCACTGTCGAAAGCAGCACAAAACGATGTTGTGGCGCGCAATACATCAACAATCACCACAATATATTCTTCTGTGTTCGAATGAAATTCATACAGAGCAGGCGACAGGCAAACTTCAATTGTTTTCATTCCCGGTTTCTTTAATTGGCATGCGCAGTGAACTGTTTCGTTACACTGCGCATGATTTGAATAACTATCAGGTACAATTAAATTCAATGTCCTGAACCAATATTTTAATAGCCTTTTGCATTCACCTGTCTTCCGTCAAAAAATATTCAGTCGAACGACGGTGATGTTTTACCTTATGTCCTACGATTCCTTTTCCATGAATATGAACCGTTCTGAGAATTTATCCTTTATAAAAAGGCATTTTAACTACCTGTGCTTTAAGAGCTTTCTCGCGGATACTTATAAATATTTCGCTTCCTGCTTTCATAAACGCTGATGAAACATAAGCCATACCAACACCATTTTTAACCGAAGGCCCCATGGTTCCGCTGGTAACAACTCCAATTTTTTGTCCTTCGGCATTAACCACATCATATCCATGACGGGGAACGCCCCTGTCAATCATCTCAAATCCAACCAATCGGCGGCTTGTCCCTTCTGTCTTATGCTTCAGAAAAATATCCTTATTGATAAAATCCTTAGCATCGGTAAATTTGGTAATCCAGCCTAAGCCCGCTTCGATAGGTGAAGTCGTATCGTCAATATCATTACCATACAGGCAGAATCCCATTTCGAGACGCAATGTATCGCGGGCTGCCAACCCAATCGGCTTGATGCCGAATTCAGCACCGGCTTCCATTACAGCTTCGTATATCTTAACCGCATCTTCATTGGCCATATATATTTCACATCCCCCTGAGCCGGTATAACCAGTTGTAGCAAAAATTACATCCTTTACTCCGGCAAAATCAAGCTTTTTGAAGGTATAGTACTCCATATCAGTAACAGTTTCGCTGGTAAGCTTCTGCATAGCCTTTAAAGCAAGAGGTCCTTGTATGGCAAGCTGGGCTATCTCGTCGGAAGCATTGTATAACTCGGCACCCACCTTATTCTGACTCTGAAGCCATTCCCAGTCCTTTTCTACATTCGATGCATTAACAACCAGCAGGTATGTTTCAGCATTTACACGGTACACCAGCAAATCATCAACAATACCGCCTTTACCGTTAGGGAAACACGAATACTGAACTTTCCCGTCGAAAAGTACTGAAGCATCATTTGTAGTCACATACTGTATAAAGCTCAAGGCATTAGGACCTTTCACCCATATTTCACCCATATGCGATACATCAAAAATACCAAGTTTAGTACGTACGGTTTCATGTTCATCGTTGATTCCAGAAAACTGGATCGGCATATTGTAACCGGCAAAAGGCAGCATCTTTGCTCCAAGTGCTTCATGTATCTGGGTAAAAGCAGTATTTTTCATATAGATCTTGTTAATATGTTTTGAGTTATAATTTTCATAAAAAATGAATTCCTTATTGGCTTCCGGCTTTTTGCAGAGAACACGGCTGTCCGTATTGAATATATGCGGCAAAAGTAAGAAAATGAGCGCAGGTGGAACAATTAACATCCATTTAGTTTCAGAAATCAGACCGCAATTTTAAAAGAAATTTACTCAGCTGCCAATTGTATATAAAAAGCATCATTTTTATAGGCCTGGTACAACCATTTCACTAAAGGCTCACCCTTTAACATATCTTAATAAATCATCAAAAAAGTTATCGTAATTCGGGGTGGCTTTTTTTTACTTTTGCACAAAACAGGATACATGCTTAAAATAGGAGTTATTGGGGCCGGCCATCTGGGTAAAATTCATCTAAAATGTATCAGCGAAATCCCTGAATTCAAACTACTGGGATTTTATGATTCAGATCACGGTAACTCCCAGGCTGTTTCTAAAGAATTCGGAATCAACAACTTTAGTTCTATTGAGGAATTGATTGATCAGGTAGATGTAGTAGATATTGTAACACCCACTATTGCCCATTTCGAACATGCATCCAGAGCTTTAAAAAAATTCAGGCATGTTTTTATTGAGAAGCCTATCGTTACCTCTCCCGAAGAAGCATTAAAACTGATTGAAATTGCCCACGAAGCCAATGTAAAAGTCCAGGTTGGCCACGTTGAACGTTATAACCCGGCATTGGTTGCAGCACAACCGTTCATTGACAATCCCATGTTTATTGAAGTTCACCGTCTGGCCGGTTTTAATCCGCGTGGCACCGATGTTCCTGTGATACTGGACCTTATGATCCATGATATTGACATTGTGCTGCATTATGTGAATGCCAACCTGCGGAAAATAAGTGCCAGTGGTGTTGCTGTTGTTACCGATTCAGCCGATATTGTAAATGCAAGGCTCGAATTCGACAACGGATGTGTGGCTAATCTCACGGCAAGCCGTATATCGCTAAGTCCTATGCGGAAAGCAAGGTTTTTTCAACGCGATGCATATATTTCTGTTGATTTCCTCAACAAGAAAACTGAAGTTGCATTTCTGAAAAACATTAACGGTGGCGCAATAAACCCCTTACTTCCCTACCTGGAACCTGGTTTTGGCCGGGAAGCAAAACAGATTCATTTCGAAAAACCTGAAATCAAGCCTACCAATGCCATACAAACCGAACTATCAAGCTTTGCAAAAGCTATAATTGGAAATACCTTACCTGATGTAACTATTGCTGATGGGTATCAGGCACTAAAAGTAGCATACCAGATACTCGAAAAAGTTAATAATTCTGCTGATTTTATAGATTAGAAAACATACTCAAGCCTAATTGCACTTAAACATATATTTAATAGCCTGAAAACCTGATGATCTGCCTTCAAAAAAATATATTTACTTTATTTATTATCGTTACTCTCAGCCTGTTGGCTGGATGTAGCAAAACAACCATTGATGAGATTCCTTCGTACATTGCAATTGATACCACCAGTATAAATGTTGCATCCCTGCAGGGAACAGCTTCACAGAAAATATCCGATACCTGGGTGTATGCTGATAATGAACTGATAGGTGCCTTTGAAGTGCCGGCTCAGTTCCCGGTACTCAAAAACGGATCCAGCGAACTTTCAATATTTGCAGGCATTAGGCTCAATGGCATCAACGAAACACGCGCACCGTATCCGTTTTACGAAAAAATCACAAGAACGGTAAACCTCGAACGCGAAAAGATTACGGACCTGGGACATCTGAAATTTTCGTATGTGGTTGGAACCAAATTCGCCTGGCAGGAGGACTTTGAACAGGCAAATCTATCGATCGATTCCACAGCCCGGAGTGAGGTTAACCTGGTCAGGACCCGGATGACAAGCGAACTTGCAGCAGCTTTCCCTTTCGAAATGAACGAATGGGCAGCAAAAATTGTCATTCCTGATGATTCGCTGGTTTTTGAATGTGCCAGCCACGATTCCTATAAACTACCTACCACCGGCACTTCCGTATTCCTCGAAATGAATTACAAGTCGAACAACTCATTTACTGTAGGATTGATCGTAAACGGTTCTGTCACCAGCCAGAAATCAGTTCTTGTGATCAATCCCAGCGAAACATGGAATAAAATTTACATCAACCTAACCCCATCAGTTTCTGCCAGCTCAGGTGCTACCAGTTTCAAGGTGTTTTTATCAGCAATGAAAAATACCAATGTCCCAAAAGCTGAAATATACTTCGACAATTTCAAACTTCTGCATTTCTGACAGATAAATAATTTATAATGAACAAAAAAGTACAAACTGCCAAATTTGTTATTGCTGACCTGCTCTCAGCCGCTATTGCATGGAGTATTTTCTTCTTCCTGCGCAAATCAGCTGAAACACAGGCAATGAACGATACTATGCAGATCGTGCTTAGCGATAACAAGTTTTATATCGGAATTTTCGCCATACCTGTTTTCTGGCTTATTTTATACGCTATTTCAGGTTCATATCATAATGTTTACCGTAAAGCGCGAATGAGCGAGTTAGGGCAAACACTTCTGATCTCCATAATAGGTGTTATTGTCATATTTTTCGCACTTATCCTCGACGATGTAATCCAAACCTATAAGAGCTACTACCATCTGTTCACCAACCTGTTTCTGCTGCATTTTTTAATTACAGTCACCTTCCGGTTGATTTTGACATCGAATAATCTCTATAAACTCCGTCGCCGTATCATTGGTTTCAATACCATTATTGTTGGGAGCAACGGAAATGCAATTTCAATATATAATGAAATAGAAAGCCAGCCTAAGAGTGCATTCAACAAATTTGTCGGATTTGTTCATGCTGTAAAATATCCCAGTTATAAACTCGAGAAGCATATCCCTAACCTGGGGCACTTCTCCAACCTCCGCCACCTGATCGCTGAAATGAATATTGAAGAAGTGATCATAGCCACCGAACGATCAGAGCATAACACCATCGAACAGATAATCTCTGAGATTGAAGACACAGACGTACTAATTAAAGTGATCCCGGATATGCAAGACTTCCTGCTAGGTACTGTAAAAACCACATCCATTTACCAGACTCCTCTCATTCAGGTTTCGTTCGATTTCATGCCTCCATGGCAACTCAACCTGAAGAGGTTTTTGGACGTTGTACTATCAGCAATTGCGATAGTTGTACTGTCGCCTGTGTACCTTTTTTGTATAATCGGAGTTAAACTTTCATCGAAAGGACCGGCTTTTTATTCACAGGAACGCATTGGGATCAGTGGAAAGATATTTATGATTCCTAAATTCAGGTCCATGGTAATGGGAGCCGAGGATGGTACACCAATGCTTTCGTCGAAAAACGATACCCGTGTTACTTCCTTTGGTAAAATGATGCGCAAAACCCGGCTCGATGAGATCCCCCAGTTCCTATCGGTTTTAAAGGGGGATATGTCGCTGGTAGGTCCAAGGCCCGAACGCCAGTATTTTATTGATCAGATCACACAGCGTGCCCCTCACTACAGGCTACTACTGAAAGTAAAACCAGGTATTACATCCTGGGGCCAGGTAAAATACGGTTATGCCGAAAATGTGGATCAAATGATCGAACGCCTGAAATATGATATCCTTTATCTCGAAAACATGTCGCTTGCCATGGATATTAAAATTATGGCCTATACCCTGCTCACTGTAATGAAAGGGAGCGGGCAGTAATAACCTGTGCTGTTTGGATTTAGGGCTTGGAGATTGGGAAAGAACGTAATTTGTGACAATCAATAATCTGTACCGTCACTGATGCATGTCAGGCAGAGTTCCTTGTGGTTCTCCAAAAATCCTGACTGCTCGTATTGAGTAACTATGAAATTTATTATTGCAACTCTGCCGGCCACTACTAAAGTACTGTGTATATGCATTTAAATAATCATACTCTGAACTGCTCCAGTAGCTACTATTTGTAAAATTCCCAAATCCATTATTTTTCAAATTGGTAAACATTAGCCCCAATTCATCTCTGGAAGGCAAAAACCAATCATCAAAACCATTCAAAACCAGATCATCACAAAACCTGGCAGCATAGTAACCATTTCCCAGAATACTGACAAGGGAGCTGGTGTTCATTTTCCCGGAACCAATAGCAGTGCTGGTTGTACCATAGTAAGTATAATTTTGAGAATACCAGGGGACACTTGATCCTTGGTCTTTTTGAGCACAAACAAGTCCATACTGATTAGGGAAGGTTCCACTCAAATAAAAAATAATACCTCCTTCATATATATCGCCGATAGATAAGGATGTAGATGAAATTGTCGAAAATGCAATATCAGGTCCATAACCTATGCCTTCTGAATTTATAGCATAAGCCCGGACATGATAAAGTTTACCAGGAAATAAATCATTTATAGTACTTGTAAAAATACCAGTACCAATTCCATCGGAAGTTTTAAAGTTAGAAATAGTAGGATTGACAGACGTAAACCAACAAACACCTCTGGATGTGATGGGTGCACCCCCATCACTTACTATATTACCTCCGCATAGTGCAGAAGTTTGAGATATTTCCGAAATCGCTGCTGAAATTAAAATTGGTTTTTGAGCATCCGGCTTGTCTTGATCTGTTTCACAACTACTCAAAAATGATAGCAGCGTAAAAATCAGGATGAACTGAAAAGTGAAAAAAATATCTCGTTTTTTCATACTCTTTTTTTCTACTATCTATTCAAAGGATGCGAATGAGTGAAGACTTAAAATAAAGGGTAAATGTCTTTCGGAATATTTTGCTACAGCCAATTTTTAAGATTGGATCCCATGATGCAGTGGCGGATTACCTTGTCATTTTTATACCTTTCTACATCGGCTTGTGTAAACATTTTCCCGACGGCTTAAAATAGGCCACAACTAACTGATACGTATACTGACAGATTATTTTTGTCAGATTGAACC
Source organism: uncultured Bacteroidales bacterium (assembly GCA_903822525.1). Lineage (GTDB taxonomy): Bacteria > Bacteroidota > Bacteroidia > Bacteroidales > UBA4417 > UBA4417. Next base: position 10,656 of record CAIJPI010000023.1, read on the forward strand.
ACTTTCAATCATCAGGACAATCCGTTCAATATCAGCATCATCGCCAAGTGGATCGTACTTCACTTTGAGATTATAGCCAAACAAACGGGCAAACGATTGGTAAAAAAATGCCCTGAATCGGCCTCTGAAATCCTTGACAATATCGTAGGAACAGTTACTTGTCTGCCTGTCAATTAGTTTCAGCAGGATTTTCCCCTGCGAAATAGTAAGATCCTTCAATTCATCACCAAACTGGGCTTCAAGTTCATCCTCCGCCTTTTTCATCATGGCTTTCCTGGCGATGTCGCTTTTTACACTGGCAATCTGGAGGTTGTATTCATTAAATTTAATTCCGGCTAGTTTGGCGTAGGGGTATGCCTTTTTAACATTCCTGACCAGGCGGTCCCACTGACGCGATTCGGCCGAATTACGAAAAGTCTTTTTGCCCCAGATGTAAACGTCGTCGAAATACATAACAGGGATAGTATCCCCGTTAACAACCCTGGCTGTACAGTGATATCCTTCCGCATCATGCGGATTAATTATACCTTGAGCTGAAATCAGGAAGGGTATAAGTGCCAGGAAACCAACCAAAATGAACCTCATGGTGCAGGTTGTTTTTTGAAATGATTTAAAACTATCCAATTGGTATAACAATCATTAGGGCACTTTTATTGGATAAACTATGAATTTATTTTAACAACAAGGAACAGTTATAACCGGTTATGCTACTTTAAGTCGTGCAATATTGGTTTTGCCAAGTTTCTCGGCTGCATAATTGCGATCGATAACAAGTTCGGAATGTTTACTTTGTGATGGAATTTCGAACATAGCATCGGTAAGTATAGCCTCCAGTATCGAACGTAATCCGCGGGCACCGGTGCGGAATTCCAGGGCTTTATCAACGATATACTCATACACTTCGTCCGTGAAACTGAGTTTAACATTGTCCATTTCGAAAAGCCTGACAAACTGTTTTATCAGGGCATTCTGGGGTTCGGTAAGGATACGGATCAACACTTCGCGGCTGAGCGGATTAAGGTAGGTAACTACCGGAAAGCGACCAACCAGTTCAGGTATAAGTCCGAAACTCTTCAAATCCTGTGGAGCTACATATTGCAGCAGGTTATGACGGTCAATAACATCCTTCTCCCTGTCGTTCGAATACCCGATGGTATTGGTTTGCATACGTGCTGCAATTTTTTTGTCGATGCCGTCGAAAGCACCACCCGAGATGAAAAGAATATTACGGGTATTTACAAGTATCATTTTCTGTTCAGGGTGTTTACGGCCGCCTTGAGGCGGAACATTCACCTCAGCTCCTTCGAGCAGTTTAAGTAATGCCTGTTGCACACCTTCGCCCGAAACATCACGGGTAATGGAAGGATTATCGCTTTTACGTGCTATTTTATCGATTTCGTCAATAAAAACAATGCCTTTTTCTGCAGCTGCAACATTGTAGTCGGCAGCCTGCAATAAGCGGCTCAGAATACTTTCAACATCTTCGCCAACATAACCGGCTTCGGTTAATACAGTAGCATCAGCTATACAGAAAGGAACCTGCAACAGTTTTGCAATGGTGCGGGCCAACAATGTTTTCCCGGTACCGGTTTCGCCGACCAGTATAATGTTTGATTTATCTATTTCCACTTCGTCCTTATTTTTCGAAGGTGGTTGATTGATACGCTTAAAGTGATTATAAACTGCAACCGCAAGCACCCGTTTCGAATCATCCTGTCCAATCACGAATTTATCGAGATACGCTTTGATTTCCTGTGGCTTTGGGGTTTCAAGCGGCTTGTTTTCGGGATGGCCGGTATGCTTTATTTCTTCACGCATGATCTCCCTGGCCTGGTCAATGCAGTAATCACAGATATGGGCTTCGAGCCCTGCTATCAGGATATTGGTTTCCCGTTTAGGTCGTCCGCAAAAGGAGCAACGGTCTTCTTTCTTTGTCATAATCAATGCATTAAAAAGACATTGTAAGTATATAAAAAAGCAGAATTCAGTTCAGCTATTTCATGACCATTTATTATTAATGGCCTTTACAACGTAAAGTTATAAAAAAACCGGCAAAAGTGGATTTTTTTCAACTCTTGCCGGAGGATCAATATGGTGAAAAAATTATTTTACTGCATTCACATCCCTCACCAGGAGTTCATCAATCATGCCGTAGGCTTTAGCTTCTTCAGCTGTCATCCAGTAATCGCGATCCGAATCCTTTTCGATTTTCTTGAAAGGCTGACCGCTATGGCTGGCAATGATATCGTACAATTCCTTTTTTAACTTCAGAATTTCGCGTGTTGTGATTTCAATATCCGAAGCTTGTCCTTCAGCTCCGCCCATAGGCTGATGGATAAGTATACGCGAGTGGCGGAGTGCTGTACGTTTGCCCTTTTCGCCTGCACAAAGCAGCACTGCACCCATGGAGGCAGCCATACCTGTACAAATTGTAGCTACATCAGGAGCTATATACTGCATGGTGTCATAAATACCAAGACCGGCATAAACAGAACCTCCAGGAGTATTCAGGTATATTTGAATATCCCGTTTCGAATCGACTGATTCGAGGAAAAGCAGTTGTGCCTGAATGATATTGGCCACATAATCATCAATCGGAACACCCAGGAAAATAATACGGTCCATCATCAAACGTGAGAACACATCCATAGTGGCAACATTAAGCTGGCGCTCCTCAATAATGGTTGGAGATATATAATTGCCATACACGGAGGAATACCTGTTGAGAGTGGTACTGCTGATACCCCGGTGTTGAACGGCATATTTTCGGAATTCGTTGTGCATGTTCATAGTTTAGTGTTTTTCGGCATCTAATTTAATGAATTCGTCGTAACTGATTTCTTTTTCTACCAGTTTTACTTTCGATTTAATATAAGCCGTAACGCGCTGTCCGTATAGCGAATCAACAATACGGCGTACTTCGGCAGGTTTATCTTTTATGAAAGAATCGGCAATAGTTTCAAGCCTTTCGAGCAGATCTTCGGTTAATTGAAGGGTCCGCCATCCCTGCAGGTAGTAATCTTTTACATAATCCTTAATTTCTGCATCACCAACTTCAATTCCAGCCTCAAGGATTATTTTATTTTCAATCAGCTGCCATTTCATTCCTTCGGCATATTTATCGTAATCGCGCTCAATATCTTCGGCTGTGAGTTTACCTTCGTTGCTTTCGATAAGCCAGCGTTTCATGAATTCGTCAGGAAGCTTAATAGAAACAGACTCAATAAGCTTATCCTGCGAATGGTGAGCAAACAAATGATCGCTGTCGGCTACAAATGCTTTCTCTGATTCGTTGCGGACCTGATTGCGGAATGCGTCTTCGGTTGTAATGCCTGCTTCAGGGAATACTTTTCCGAAAAACTCTTCATTCATTTCAGCAGGGCTCATGGTGCTGATCTCGCTGATAGTATACATGAAATCAGATTCCATGCCTTCAACTTCTTCCTTACTGATACCTAGCATTGCAGATGCTTCTGTTGCATTTCCGGTTGCTTTCAGCGGATTAAAAGCAATTGAATCCCCTACTTTTGAACCGATAAGTTTACTTTTAACTTCCTGATCTGAAACCAGATCAACAGTAAGCTTTGAGGTATGGGTGATACCACCTTCGAGAACACTGCCGTCAGCATTCAGTTGAACAAAGTCTCCAAAGAGAACATCTTTTTCACCTGTGACTTCAGGATTGATCATATTGCCAAAACGCTGACGCATATCATCAAGATACTTGTCGACCATGGTATCATCGACTTTAATTACATGATAATCAACAGCAATGTTTTCGTCAAGTACGAAATCAAATTTGGGAGTCATGCCAAGATCAAAGTAAAATTCTATATCCTGACCCTCTTTCCAGTCAAATTCAGGAGTAAGTGAAGTATTGGGTATTGGCTGTCCCAGGATATCGAGGTTTTCGTCAGTAATATACTGATGCAGTTTATCAGAAACCAGTTTATTCACTTCTTCAGCAAATACGGCACCTCCGTATAGTTTTTTTATCATTCCGAATGGAACATGTCCCGGACGGAAACCAGGCACATTAGCCTTGCGTTGATAATCTTTTAAAATTTTTGTTACACTTTCGTTGTGGTCAGCGGGGCTGATCACCATCTTGATAGTAGCTGTTAATTCGCCGGTATTTTCCCTGGTAATTTCCATGGTAATAAAAAAAGATGAGTTTAAATATTCTGTATTTATTTGATTTTCTGATACTTATTAACGAGCTAAACGCGCAATAAATAAGTCTGCAAAGGTATTATTTTTAATGATTTATTTTACGAAATTCAATAAATAATGTTTACAATTTCGCATATAGTAATATGCTGCTAATATGCCCAGCTATGTTATGTAAATAGATGAGCCATTCTCTTTTATTGCTTTCAATACGTTGACATAAAAAGCAAAAAGCTGCCTTCCGGCAGCTTTAAACATATTTAGTGCGGATGAAGGGACTCGAACCCATACGTCTCACGACACCAGATCCTAAGTCTGGCGCGGCTACCAATTACGCCACATCCGCATGCATAATGTGCCGCAAAGGTACAATTATTTTTGGGTTGTCAAAATAACCTGTTCAGATTATTTAAGTGAATCCAGGGCTGACTGATAATCCGGTTCTTCAGTAATTTCTGATACCAGTTGCGAATGGAGCACGGTACCATCTTTATCAAGAACGACAACAGCGCGAGCCATAAGTCCCTGTAGCGGACCATCGGTAATCATGACTCCATAATTCTTACCAAAACTGTTGCTGCGGAATTCGGAAGCAGACACTACATTGGCAATTCCTTCGGTGGTGCAAAAACGACCGTGTGCAAACGGGAGATCTTTGGAGATGCATACCACGGCAGCATCTGTAAGTTTTGAAGCTTCTACATTAAAACGCCTTACGGATGCTGCACAGGTTGCAGTATCGAGGCTTGGAAAAATATTTAATACTACCCGCCTGCCTTGAAAATCAGCGCTTTTTACATCCGACAAATTTGATCCGACCAACGAGAATTCAGGTGCTTTTGCTCCAACAACAGGCAATTCGCCAATGGTATTAACAAGGTTGCCTTTTAAAGTTACTTGTGACATGTGTGATTTGAGTTAAATGTTATTAATAGAAAAAAAAGCTTAATCAATCAGATGTTATCCGGAAGATCTTCGATACACGTTTAGATGATATTCAGCAGAATGCTGACCCCATACTTTAATCTGTATTATAAACTGGTTTACGCAATATTTGTTGCCCCGAATTCAGATTATTATTGAGAGCATGGTAAATTGTTTCCTGTATCCGGGTACGAATTCCTGATTGCACCAGTTTATTGGGCTCAGCATCCGGATTTACACGATTTGAGAGGAATACAATTAACAGATCGTTATCCGGATCAGCCCAAATGTATGTACCTGTAAAACCTGTATGCCCGAAACTGTTTGCTGATGCTTCCTCGCAGGCTGGTCCGGCTTCAGAAGGGATAAGCTGTGGCTTATCGAATCCCAATCCGCGACGGTTTCCTTTAAACTGCCGTTTGGCAAATAAAGCAACCGTTTCAGGTTTCAGGTACTGTTGTCTTCCATAAGTGCCCTCCTGAATCAACATTTGCATCAGTACTGCCATATCATTGGATGTACCGAATAAGCCTGCATGGCCTGCAATACCGCCCATCAGAGCCGAAGCCTGATCGTGAACATCTCCTTGTATAAGCTGATGCCTGAATAAAGTATCATTCTCGGTAGGCATGATACGGCTTAAAGGAAATTTGTTACGTGGATTAAAAGTCAGCGTGTGCAGGCCCAGCGGCTTATAGTACTGTTCATCCACATACTGAGCAAGACTTTTACCTGTGAGCTGCTCAACAAACTGCTGCATCAGTATAAAACCCAGATCGCTGTATTTGTATTCTTTTTTATCCGACAAGGGAGAACGTATAATCGAATCGAGGATCACCTGCCGGTATTCTTTTCGCAGGTACATGCCTTCAGCAACCCTGTATGGATAAAATTCCGAGAAGGCGGTATCATACAAGGTACTGTCAGGAAATCCACCAGTTAGGGTTTTCTGATAAAAGGGAATCCAGGCCACAAGACCTGCCTGGTGGGTCATAACCTCACGTATGGTGATCTTCTTTTTATTGCTGTTTTCGAGGTATCTTAACGTTTTCGAAAGTGGCTCATCAAGATTTACCATGCCCTGGTCGTACAATTTCATAACAGCCAGGGTGGTAGCTGCTGCTTTTGTTACACTCGCAAGGTCGTACAGGTCATCCTCTTTAACCGGTTGGGCATGCAAATAATCACTATACCCAAAAGCCTTCCGGTAAATGACATTCCCGTTTTTTGCTACCAAAACCTGGCATCCGGGATATGCTTTCGCATCAAGACCTGATTTTACAATGGAATCAATTGTTGCCAGGTCGCTATCGTGAAGTCCCAACTCCTCATAAGGATCGTAGCGTAACCGTCCGGAGGTTTTTGTGACAAGGCCTGCATGAACCGGAAAATCCGCATTTACTCCAACCGGCAACAATCCACCGGCAGGTGTAGCCCCAAAAAGCATCTGAACAACTGCATCATAGGCATCAGCATTGTCCTGGTATGCGACCACCAGCGCCCTGGCTTTATTAACATTCCTGAAAAGGTTAACACTATACGGAAGAGTAAACAAATTCAGTATACAGGGTTTCAGAAAAAGCAGGGAGTCAACGAGGCTGACAGTGGCTTCCGAAATTCCAAAGTTACGTGCCGGTGCAGGTATGGTATTATTAATCCCGATAATCACCAGATTATATACTGCGAGGTCTTTCAATGTTTTTTCGATAGCTTTTTTATCCGCATTGCGTGGCAGAGTATAATGATCGGCACTGGCGTAATCATCAATCCGATGCTGAAATTTTCGGATATTTTCGTATCCGATCATTAAAGTCGCCAATTTCAACGTATCGGAATTATATACCGGAAGTATATTATTTTCATTTTTAAGCAAAGTAACCGCATCCCTGTATAATTCAAGATTCAGATGCTCGGCATACGGTGTATGAAGATCGTTAAATAAACCAGCAATTTCAACTGGCTTAAATATATTCAGACCGGCTTTGTATTTATAAGCCAGGATACGTTTGCAGTGCACTTCCAATTCCTCGGCCGAATACATTCCGCTATCGATAGCCTGTTGTACAGCAGCAACTGTTTTTTCAACAGAAACGGAAAGCAGAAGCACATCATTACCTGCTTTCAAAGCTCTAAGTTCAAGCAAACCAGGGGCATCGTATCCCGAAACTCCTTTCATATCGAGCGCATCCGAGAAAACCAATCCATTAAATTTTAATTTCTTACGCAGCAATGAATCAATTACCAAAGGTGAGAGGCTCGAAGGCAGGCCTCGGGTAGTATCCAGTGCCGGGATATTAAGGTGAGCTACCATCATACCATCTACTCCTTCATGTATAAGTGCCTTGAAAGGGTAAAGATCGAGCGTATCGATAGTTGCAGCCGAATGGCCAATAAATGGAAGTGAATGATGCGAATCGGTATCGGTATCACCGTGACCGGGGAAATGTTTGGCAACTGTTAGTATCCCTCCCTGTTGGAGCGCTTTCGAGTAAAGTATAGCTTTGCGCGCAACATCCTCTTTATGTTCGCCGAATGAGCGTATATTAATAACCGGGTTTGCAGCATTGCTATTGATATCTGCAACAGGCGAAAAACTTATACTAACACCCATCCTGCGCAACTGTGCTGCAATGGCGAGCCCATATTCAGTAATAAGCTTTTCGTTTTTCATGGCTCCAAGTGTCATCTGCCGGGCAAATGATATGGAACTGTCGAGTCTCATTCCAAGCCCCCACTCAGCATCCATCGATATAAAGAGGGGTGTTGCTGCTAACTGCTGATAATAATTGGTTAGTATGGCCTGCCTGACGGGGCCTCCTTTAAAAAAACACAACCCACCAATGTTATATTTTTTTATCAGCCCGGCAAGCTGCTGTATCTCAGATGAATCTATTTCGGAATTGGCTCTTAAAACAAACAACTGGCCGATCCGCTGTTCAGGAGTAAGTGCATTATACACTGAATCGACCCACTGCTGTTGGACAGGGTTCGATGTATTTACATTCTGTGCATGAGCCGGAAATACGATGAAGAGCCCTACAAATAAAGCCAAAATTTTCAGCCTGTATTTCAATATTTTTAAAAAAATCATTTATTGTTGTTAGTCTTCTTTTAATGAATATCCGATTATCTACAAGGACATGACCTACTAAGCAAAAGCCAGAAAGAAATGTTTTCCAAAATTATTAACATTCGAAGCAAATAATACGGTTATACCATAATTTAGCCATTTATTTATAAACAATAAATGACAACTACTACTCAAATGCAGGCTTTGGCCACCCAGGTACGCAGGGATATAGTACGAATGGTACATGCTGTTCAGTCGGGTCACCCTGGAGGTTCGCTTGGATGTGCTGAATTTTTTACCGCTTTGTATACTTCGGTGCTGAAACACGACCCTGAAACCTTCACAATGGAGGGCCACGGACAAGATATGTTTTTCCTGTCGAACGGTCACCTTTCTGCTGTCTGGTATAGTTTGCTTGCACGCACAGGATATTTCCCTGTGAGTGAACTTGCAACTTTCAGAAGGCTGAATACAAGGTTGCAGGGACATCCAACACCCGCCGAACATTTACCCGGAGTCAGAGTAGCTTCAGGATCACTCGGGCAGGGACTTTCAGTAGCACTGGGCGCTGCCCTTGCAAAACGACTTAATAATGACCCTAACTTAGTTTATACATTGCATGGCGATGGCGAACTGCAGGAAGGGCAGATCTGGGAAGCAGCGATGTTTGCCACCGGACGAAGGGTTGACAATATCATAGCGACTATTGATTATAATGGAAAACAGATTGATGGTCCGGTTGAGGTTGTTATGCCTTTAGGAGATCTGAGAGCAAAATGGGAAGCATTCGGCTGGATAGTATTGGAAATGGATGGCCATAATCTTGTTGAAATCCTTACCGTGCTGGCAGAAGCCAAAAAACTCACAGGTCATGGCAGACCAATTGTTATTCTGATGCACACCCACATGGGCCAGGGTGTTGATTTTATGGTCGACAAACATCAATGGCATGGCTCCCCTCCCAGCGATAAAGACCTGGAATCAGCACTATCGCAACTGGAAGAAACTTTAGGCGACTACTAAGGCCCGTTACTGTTATTTAGGGGTTAGGATTTAGGGGAATGGATTTAGGGGAATGGGAGGATGCTTGTTGTGAAATATCCTGTTGAAAATCGAACCCGACCTGAAAGTTTCTAAAGAATCATAGAATCAAATCAATAAATTTAAAACAGTGAGCTTTTTAGAAATATTTTGATCAAATAATAATTTATAAAAAGATGAGATCTACATAATCACAGCCTCATCAACAACTTCTCAGTTTTGCCGTTCTGTCCCTTCCGATCCTTTAAACCCAAAAAGACTAATACATTGAAAACAGCAGGAAGCAACATGATCAAAATCGTTTTTCTGACTTTAATGCTGCTGATTTCATCGCGCATTACGGCTCAAAATCAGCCCCCGGCTGTTCATAAAACTATACCGACAACACGAATCCTGTTTATTTTCGATGCATCACAAAGCATGCTTGGACGCTGGCAGAGCGACACAAAATTCAATATAGCCAAGCGAATCATCTCCGAAATGCTGGATAGCATTGCCAACCTGAAATATACTGAATTTGCCCTGAGGGTTTACGGGCACCAGTTTCAATATCCTCCTCAGGTATGCAACGACACCAAATTAGAAGTACCCTTTGCTCCCGGTAACGCAGGAAAGATAAAGAGCCGGCTGAGGACTATTAATGCAAAAGGAACAACACCCTTAGCCTTTTCGCTCGAACAATCAGCTAAAGATTTTCCGCCCTGCGCCAATTGCAGGAACATTGTTGTGCTGATCACCGACGGAATGGAAGAATGCAGTGGTGATCCCTGCGCTGTATCGAGAATGCTTCAGAAAAACGGGATCATCCTTAAACCATTTATCATTGGGATAGGACAAGATTTCAACCTGGCTTTCAATTGTGTAGGAACCTATTTTGATGCCACCAATGAAAAAGATTTTCGGAAAGCCTTGAATATTGTTATCTCTCAGGCACTGAATTCCACCACAATGCAAGTGAACCTGCTGGATGAATCAGGAAGGCCAACCGAAACAGATGCAGGCATGACTTTCACTGATATTTTTTCAGGAAAAGTAATGTACAATTATATACATACTATGAATAACAGGGGTTTACCCGACACCCTGGTTGTTGACCCGCTGATAACATACCGTGTTGACATTCACACCATGCCCCCGGTAAAAATTGATACACTTCGCATTACTCCGGGCAAACACACCGTTGTTGCCACCGACGCACCACAGGGATACCTGCAGTTAAAAATGGCAGGCAGCAGCAACGCAGCAAAAGGACTTCAATGCATTGTGCGCAAGAGTGGTGCAACTCAAACCCTGAATGTTCAGAACTTTGGTGATACCGAAAAATACATTACCGGAAACTACGACCTGGAGGTGCTTTCATTACCACGCATCAGCCTGAAAGATATAGATATCAGTCAGAGTCATACAACCACTATTGAAATTCCGGAACCGGGAATAGCTGTGTTCCGAAAGACCTTCAACGGGTATGGCACTTTATTATTGAACGATAAAAATAACCTTACGCGCATTTACGAGTTGAATGAAACACTTACACTCGAAACACTTTACCTACAGCCCGGAAGCTACCGTATTATCTTCCGACCAAAAAACTCCCGCTCATGTTTATATACTGTCGAACAGAGTTTTATTATTGAATCAGGTAAAACTACTGATATTCAACTGTATAAATAGCAAAATTAAACATACCCAAATCAAACCCAAGGAAAACCAAAAATTATGACTCACTATACCTCCACCGAACAAAAAGATACCCGCTCGGGTTTTGGAGCGGCTTTATTACAACTTGGGCGCAGTAATCCGGATGTAGTAGCACTTTGTGCTGACCTTACCGGTTCATTAAAAATGGATGCTTTTGCAAAAGAATTCCCGGAGAGATTTTACCAGGCTGGTATTGCCGAAGCCAATATGATAGGTGTTGCTGCCGGACTTGCCATAGGAGGGAAAATACCTTTTACCGGAACGTTTGCCAATTTCAGTACAGCCCGGGTTTATGATCAGATTCGCCAATCTATAGCATATTCGAATACAAATGTTAAGATTTGTGCTTCCCATGCAGGGATAACTCTGGGTGAAGACGGTGCTACACATCAGACCATGGAAGATCTTGGCCTTATGAAAATGCTTCCTAATCTCACCGTTATAAATCCTTGCGATTATAATCAAACCTTTGCAGCAACACTAGCTATTGCTGAATATAAGGGCCCGGTTTATCTTCGATTTGGAAGGCCTAAAGTTCCAAATTTTATGCCTGCTGACCAGGTTTTTGAAATTGGCAAGGCAATAATGCTCAGCCCCGGGAGCGATGTAACCATTATAGCCACAGGTCATATGGTTTGGATGGCCATTCAGGCAGGTATTATACTTCAGGAAAAGGGTATCAGTGCCGAAATCATTAATATCCATACAATTAAACCGCTGGATACACAGGCGGTATTGACCTCGGTTAAAAAAACCGGTTGCGTGGTAACTGCAGAGGAACATCTGATGAACGGAGGACTAGGTGACAGCATTGCCCAGTTACTCGCACTTCAATTGCCTGCACCTATGGAGATGGTAGCCGTGGATGATAAATTCGGCGAAAGCGCAACACCTGAAGAACTGATGGTAAAATACGGTCTCGACATTCCTCATATAGTCGAAGCTGCCCTGAAGGCAATTAGCCGAAAATGATATAGTAAGGCTGTATAACACCACTTCAAAGAATGTAAAACCCTGTTGTCTATACATTTTCAATGGCTCACAGTAAAGTTGTATCTTGCTGATGATTGGCACCTTTAATCAGATGTAAACTTAGCTTTGTGCCCAACATGTCTGAATTTACTGATAATGAATTAATTGAACTGTTTCGTAATGCGGATATGAAGCATTATGCCTTTAATTTATTGGTTCGGAAATACCAGGAAAAAATCTATTTCTTCGTTCGTCGCCTCGTAATTGACCACGATGATGCTGATGATGTGGTTCAAAACATTTTCATTAAAATATACAAAAATCTCGATAGTTTCAGGGAAGATTCAAAGCTGTTCACATGGCTCTATCGCATTGCTGTTAATGAATCACTGAGTTTTCTAAAAAACAAACGGATCCATTGTTATCTGTCGCTTGCATCGCCCGAGGCTATGATGATGAAAGCCCTTCAGGAAGATACTCACTACGACGGAACCGAAATCCAAAAACGCCTTCGAGAGGCAATCGTAAAACTTCCCAAAAAACAGCAACTTGTTTTTAACATGCGTTACTACGATGACCTAAGCTATGCAGAAATATCTGATATACTCGGCACTTCGGTCGGGGCACTTAAAGCCTCCTATCACATAGCTGTAAAAAAAATAGAAGCATCAGTTACTGCAAATTAAACTTTAATACGTTGAAGTAGTCTTATTTAAATCATGAAAATAAACCAGAGTATTCAGGAACAAAATCCGGAGAATGAAACCCTCCCTCCTATTCTCATCGAACTTAGGCCGGGTGCAGATGGGATTAATACTCCTGATGGTTATTTCGATTCATTGGGCTCCAGGATTGTTGATGGAATAGCAAACAGGAAGGGCGCATCATTTCTCAGTGTCGCTTTTCCCTCTGTCAGTAAACCTTTACTATGGGTTCCCACGCTGGCCGCTGTGGTTGCTGTTGTTTTATTGGTTTTTGTACTTCCTGAAAAGAAAGCTGCTGAAATACCTGCTGTTGATGAATGGACTGAGATACGAATGGCCTTTGATGCTTCTTATGCTGAAGAAGTTTTACTTTCCGAAAGCCATGCTGTGGATAAAGAGATCGAAAACATGGACTTGAGCTACATACAATCAGCAACTTATACTGGAAAAAACGAACCTACTCAGGATGAAATCAGCGAATACCTGAAAGACCTGGAAATAGAACCCGACATTTTGAACGAACACTAAATAACGGTATTATGAATACTACGTATGTGAAAATTACGACCTCTATCTTAGCATTATTGCTGCTAACTCTTATGCAGACAAATTCTGCAAAAGCACAGCAGGAAAAGCACAGTAACAGGCCCCAGAGAATCCAGACTGATTCGAAACATAAAAAAATCGAAGCACAGCGAATTGCTTTTATTACCAAAGAACTGGATCTCACACCTGCTGAAGCGAAAATTTTCTGGCCGGTTTACAATGAATACAATTCCAAACGCCACGAATTAAGGAATTCATTCCATAATTCGGATGACCTCACTAAAGAGGAAATTGAAAAACTTACCGAAAAAGAAGCATCACAAATACTTGAAGCCCAAATTGCAGAAGTGCAGAAATACCTTGATCTCAGAAAAGAATACCATGCTAAATTCAAATCAGTGCTTCCGGCTGTGAAAGTATTAAAGTTATATAATGCTGAGCGTGAATTCCAAAAAATGCTTATTGACAAGTTACGGCAGAACAATCAAAAACCTCCTGTTGATAAGAAGTAGAAAGTAGCGGACACAAAAAAAGGCTGAATTTTATTTTCAGCCTTTTTTTTGTACTTATTACTGGTATGATTAGCTATTCATCGAGATAAGGAATTCCTCGTTGGTTTGAGTGAATTTCATCCTATCCTTCAGGAAATCCATAGCTTCAATAGGATTCATATCAGCCAGATGGTTACGAAGTACCCATAAACGCTGCAATACATCCTTTTCGAGCAAAAGATCATCGCGGCGTGTACTGGATGCAACAATATCAACTGCAGGGAACATACGTTTATTCGATAGCTTACGATCGAGCTGAAGCTCCATATTACCGGTTCCTTTGAATTCTTCGAAAATCACTTCATCCATACGCGAACCTGTTTCGGTAAGAGCGGTTGCAATGATTGTAAGCGATCCTCCGTTTTCGATCTGACGTGCAGCACCGAAGAATCGTTTTGGTTTCTGAAGCGCATTGGCTTCAACACCACCCGACAGAACTTTACCTGATGCAGGAGCAACAGTATTGTAGGCTCTTGCCAGACGAGTAATCGAATCGAGAAGTATAACCACATCGTGACCGCATTCGGTAAGGCGCTTGGCCTTTTCGAGCACCAGGTTAGCTATGCGTACGTGACGATCGGCAGGTTCATCGAAAGTGGATGAAATAACTTCTGCTTTAACATTACGGGCCATATCAGTAACTTCCTCCGGACGTTCATCGATAAGCAACACGATTAGGTAAGCTTCAGGATGGTTATAGGCTATTGCGTTGGCGATTTCTTTAAGCAAAACGGTCTTACCCGTTTTCGGCTGAGCAACGATAAGTCCACGTTGTCCTTTGCCAATAGGGCTGAAAAGATCTATGATACGTGTACTTAAACTTGAACCAGGATGACCTGTTAATTTGAATTTCTTTTCAGGGAACAATGGCGTAAGGTAATCGAAAGGAATACGGTCGCGGATTTCCTCAGGAAGCTTGCCATTGATATTTTCGACTTTTACAAGGGGGAAATATTTTTCTCCTTCTTTTGGCGGGCGTATGGTACCTTTCACTGTATCGCCGGTCTTAAGCCCGAAGAGTTTTATCTGTGATTGTGAAACATACACATCATCAGGAGAACTCAAATAGTTGTAATCGGAAGAGCGGAGAAATCCATATCCATCGGGCATCATTTCAAGAACACCTTCGCACGAAACTATTCCTTCAAACTCCCATGAGTAATCTTCACGAACAGGCAGCTGAGGCTGAGGCCTGCGGTCGGTACGGTCGTTACGTTCAATCCTGTCGGTTCCACTGCGGTCGTTACGGCCATATCGCTGCATATCGCGGGCGATATCGTTTGGCCGGGCTTGCTCACCCTGTACATTTCCATTTTCAGGAGCAGGTTCATCGGCATCTTCCTCCTGAACAATTTCATGACGGCTCAGGACTTCAGTATCGGGTTCTTTAAAATCGAAAGCAGGAATAAACTCATCATGCATAACAACTTTTTCATCGATCAAAGCGGCATCGTCTTCCTGATTAGAGTTCCTGGCAGGCTTCCATTCTTTACGTGGTATTGAGCGATCAGGAGGAGGTGTTGAAGCCTCTTCAGGAATTGTTACCGGGGTTTCGTTATTTTCGTCCCTGTCCTGAGGACGGCGTCCACGGCGCCTGCGCTCGTGAAATTCCTGCAGTTCCCAAGCAGGAACATTAGTTGAAGTCGGGCGTTCGAACGATTTAACCGAGGGGGTGTCGTCGTCGGGTTTGCTGTTATCCCTGTTGAAACTTCTTCGGGGCTCGTAAGGCGTTACAACACGCTTTGCCGGCTCGGCTGTTTCGACCGGCTTTACTTCCTCAGCCACATCAGCAATGACAGGTTTTTCAATTATAACTTCGGGAAGCTTTGCCTCTTCTGTTTTAAATTCAGCAGGAACAGGTTCTTGCTTTGGTTTGAAATCCACTTTCCTGACTTCTTTCATCTTTTCGATAGGAATGCGCTGACGTGGGCCTTTCTGAGGAAAAACACGTGCTTTCTTTTCAGCTTCCAGTATATCGGGTGTTGGGTTTGCAGCCTGTTGATCAAGTATCTGATAAACCAGGTCCTGCTTTTTCATTGTTTCGCTTTTGCGGATGTTAAACTGCTTTGCGATATCACGCAATTCATTTAGCAGCTTACCTTCGAGTTCGCTTTTATCGTACATGCGAATGGGGTTGATTGGGACGAATAAATGGGAATTTAAAATCGTATGAATTAATTATACTTTCGAGTGTTTTAATTTACTTTTTACGGATCACATGGAATACGCCAGATTTATCATAATATGATTTTGGTAGGTAAATTATTCCAATCATGGCTATTTCGTGTGAAAACCTGAAGAAAGGTGTGTTGGAAAATTACCGCGAAAAATCAGGAAAATTCAGAGTGGGTGCTATTAAAACTGTGCAAATATATGAATGTTTTTTTGATTTGATTCAATTTGTTAGAATTTGTTAGAAATCTGTAAAAAAAAATATTTTTATTTCACTCCTTTATAGTAAAAACCCCATTGTTATATATATTCGCAGTCTATAAAATTCCCCCTTCAAACCTTATGACATCAACTCCGATTACCGACACATTCAGACACAAGGGATTACGCAAAAAACTAATTGATTTGCTACGCAGCAAAGGCATTTCGGATGAAAATGTACTGACTGCAATGAATATAATTCCGCGACATTTCTTTTTTGACTCTTCATTTCTTGAATTCGCATACGAAGATAAGGCTTTTCCTATTGGATCAGGACAAACAATTTCGCAACCTTACACGGTTGCATTTCAAAGCGAACTTCTTCAACTCGAAAAAGGAATGCGAGTTCTCGAAGTGGGCACAGGATCGGGTTACCAGGCAAGTGTTTTAGCTGAAATGGATGCCCGTGTGTTTAGTATCGAAAGGCAGAAGCTGTTATATGATACCTTAAAATCACTTTCCCCTCCCTTGAATTACCGTATCAGGCTGTTTTATGGCGACGGATATGCCGGACTCCCTGCACATGCACCTTTTGACAGGATACTGATCACCGCTGCAGCTCCATTTATCCCTGAAGCCCTGATTAATCAACTCAAGACAGGAGGTATACTAGTTGCGCCTGTTGGAAAGAACGATGTACAAATCATGACAAGAATTTTCAAAATTTCGGACACTGAAATCAAAACCGAAACTCACGGAAGCTTTCGGTTTGTTCCTATGCTTACCGATAAAGCACAAGATATCTAAGTTGGTTGAGTAAAAAGAATCTTGCAAAACTAAAAATGCATGCTATAATAATGATCGTTACTTCAAACGGACTGATTTTACAGTTCAATAATAATCCCAATAGTTGGCAAAACCGTGCCTGACTCACTGTTCAGGTATTTAAGTTTATAATGAGCCGGATCTTCAGGATCAATAACAGGAACGCCATTGCCGTCGCGAACCAGAACAAGTACATCAGGCTGTTTTGCTTTAAAGTTATAGAGATTCTGAATATCGAGGTACAGATTTAGTGACCATTTTTTAAAAAAATACTCTTTGTCAACACGTAAATCGAGTTGATGAAAAGAGGTGAGGCGTTCAGCATTATACCTGTTGTAATCAATATAGCCCTGGCCTTTAACATCCCATGCTTCAATTAGAGATGATTTTTGCTCATCATACGGTGTATAAGGCGCACCTCCAACAAACCGCCATTTTGCTCCAATCGTCCAGTTTTTCTTTAAAGTAGCCAAAGCCGTTAGATTTAGGATATGCCTGTTATCCCAGGCAGAAGAAATAAAATCACCGTGCTTGTCTTCAAAAGACGAACGGACCCAGGTATAGGAAATAGTTGCATCGAAATACTTTGACATTTTCTCACGAAAAAACACTTCTGCGCCCCAGGCTTTTCCTCTCGATGTTGGAAGGACTGCTTCGTCGCCTGCCACTCCAAAATCGGCTCCTTTGCTGGCAAGCGATACTGAATCGCGTACTGAAAAAGGATAATAATTATAGAACTTATAAAATCCTTCAACAGTAAATTTAGAGTTCGTATTCCGCCTGTAATCAATACCTGCAACAATATGATCGGCCTGAATATACCGCAATCCATTAGTCTTATTTAATAGCTCACCCTGCTGCGACCTGTATCCAAGTGTAGTGTATGCAGGGAGTTGATAATATCTGCCCGTATTAAAGTTTAATGTCAGCTTTTGATTAAGCGAATAGGATGCTGAAAATCGGGGTGAAACCTGTTTCAACAGATCCGACATCTGTGAAGAATAGCTATTCGCATCAGAGCGCACTCCCAGTGATAACAAAAGCCTTTCGTTAAGGATGCTTTTACTGAGTTGTCCAAACAAATTCCACTTGACAATATTCAGGTCGGACGAGTAATTTATCTCTGTTATAGTATCGGAAACCATTGGAATAAAAACCCGCTGGAATGTCTTATTCTTATATTTAGCATATTCGGCACCGGCACCGTACGATATTTTATAGCCATTAGTACGGGCAACTTCCTCGTAACGAACCTTATTTTCAATTTCATACGACGAATAATCGATTATCTTATCTGAAGCAATATTCTCATCGTTATTTTTATATTTATAAGCCTCGTTATACAGCATATTGCGACTGATAACGAGAGTGCTGTATGAATTTTTGCGATAATGCCTGTAGTTGGCACCTATGGAATAGTTCCATTGGTTGTTAACAGGAAGGTAGTCAAGAATATATTGCTGTTCTTCGGTTGGAGCTTTCAAGCCTGTATTCAATTTGAACTTATCAAGCGCTCCAAGGCTGATAACAGTAAGTTCGTTTTTAACATTGAATTTTGTTTTTACTTTCAGCGTATAATCATTAAACGTTGGCAGAAACGGCAATCCAATGACTCCAAAAAGAAACTGCAAATAGGACCTTCGCACCGACAATAAAATATTTGTTTTTTTACTTACCGGACCATTTGCACTCAATGCCATTTCGCTGGCACCAAGTGTTGCCCTGTAAACCATACGTCCGGGATTTCCATCAATAAGTTTCATATCAATGACCGAACTCAGCGAATTTCCACGACTGGCCGGAAAAGCGCCTGAATAGAAATCGACCTCACGAAGAAAATCAGTATTTATTATTCCTACCGGACCGCCTGATGCTCCCTGGGTTGCAAAGTGATTCAGATTTGGAATTTCAATGCCATCGAGTAAGAACTTGTTTTCAGAAGGTCCACCACCCCTGACTATAATATCATTCCGGAATGAAACAGATGAAGCCACTCCAGGCAGGGATTGTATTACTTTGGAAATATCGCGGTTTGAACCAGGACTTTTTTCGATTTGTGAAATCCCGAGTGATGTAAGCGAAACCGGGCTTTCCTCAACATGCTTAAATATGGAGGCTTTCACTTCGACACCACTTATCTGCACTGCAACCTCTTGCATTGCGATATCGATGGATGCAATTTTTGAATTGGTTATCAGGATCTCTTCGGTGAGCATTCTCTCAAAACCAAGCGAAGTAGCCTCCAGTTTTATATACCCTGGCTTTAATCCTGTAAATATAAAATTACCTTCCAGATCGCTGACTGAGCCAATGTTTGTTCCGCTGATGATAATATTTGTAAAAGGCAGAGGATCATTATTTTTTATATTAAATACCCTACCCTTTAGCGAACCGGTTTGTGCAAATAAACCGAAAGAAATGAAAAGTAAAGAAATTAAAGAAATTGCTTTGAGATTCATAATTCATAAAATGTTTAATCAATCTACAATAATGTTAGACAATGGTTAAACGCCGAATAAACTAAAATGTTTATTCGGTCTAAAAAAAAATAAAAAATTTATACTTATTTGACCAGGACGACCCACATCTGAACCTGAAGCACTTTTGTAGTGCCTGCTGCAATGGTAAAAGGATCGGGTTCGGGATACTGCATATTACCTCTTCCAAACCATCCATAATAATCACCGGCATTCATTGTGTTTCCGAAATCGGTGTCAGTCCATACAGTAAGATAATAAGTTCCGATTGGAATATTATCAAACCTGAAGCTAACAATAGGGCCAAATCCTTCAGTCTGCACTTCGGCGAATGCAACATGATTATCCAGATTTTCCTTTGATGTATATAGCCTGACCTTCGAGTCTAACAGATTCAGATCTGTGCCGGCAGCAAAGGCTGCTATTCCGGTAATGCGTGTTGAAGAATCATTTTTTAAAACCACCAGCCTTACACTGTCGTTTGCCTGGTTACCATCTTTATCTGCAACCAGAACATGTGCAAAATAAATACCCGGTTCATCCGGAGCCTGCCATTCAACTGTATCGCCAATACCGCTTATCGCTCCACCTGTGGTAGTATAATAGTAAACAAGATTCTGATCATCAGCATCGGTAACCGAAAGTTGAATCATGGCTGTATTACCTACAACAACTGTATCAGGAGTAACATTAATCGACTCAATAACAGGAACCTGTGTGATTTTATCATTGCAGCCTGTATTCAGTATAATGAGCAGAGTCAATGCACTTACAAGAAACGAAGTAACCGGAAAAATAGATTTCATATGTAGTTGGTTGAAATAGATGGGTGCAAATTAAATAAATTTCGGCGAAATTAAGGCGAAAGACCTGAATTACACATATTTTTTAAAACTAATTGGCTATTTATTTAGTAATCTGCCAGACAACAAAACGACTGAACATTCTTACTTGAAAGGACAAGGGATAAAATCCGCAGTACTGAACCACTTTTATTAATCTTTTGAGACGTTTCAATCTCCATTTCAATACGTGCAATCAGGCAAAGATCAAAATACCCAGATTACATCAGAATAAGCGAAGGTATTCAAGTGCTTTCTGAAGGTTTAAATCGAGGCCATCATTTCCATCGAGCCAAAATATATGTATTCCTTTCTTCTCCATCCGTCTGAACCAGGTCATCTGTCGTTTGGCAAACTGGTGAATAGCTGTGTTTAACAAAGCAAACATTTGGTCATAGCTTAATTCGCCCGTTAAAAACATAGTAACGTATTTATACTCCAGACCATAATACATAAGCCTTTCCTTGCCAATCCCTCTGTCGAGCAAATGCTGAACTTCTTCCAGCATTCCTTCCTGCAGGCGTTGGGTTAATCTGGCGGTAATACGGCGACGTATTATACTGCGCTCGAACCGGATTCCAAGTACGGGGCTATTCTCAAACTTATTCTCTGTTTGAGGATTGACACCTATAAGTTTATGTGTTTCAATTTCGATAGCTCTGATCAAACGATCGCGATCCAGAATATCGGTAGTATTATGCAATGGCCGCAAGGCTTCAAGCTTTTCCACCAGATCTTCATCCGTAAATTCAGCCAATTTGTGACGCAGGATTTCGTTTACAGGAGCCTCATTCAAATCGTAGCCTTTTAATATAGCTTCGAGGTATAAGCCAGATCCTCCACACAATATCGGAGTTTTCCCTCTCGAAGTCACCGACGTCCAGGCATCTCTGAAACCCTGCTGAAACTGAAAAATATTGTATTCGGTCCCGGGCTCGGCACAATCGATAAGATGTGAAGGAATAAGTTGGCTTCCGATCCTGTAATCTCCCAGATCCTTCCCAGTTCCAATATCCATTCCCCTGAATACCTGACGTGAATCGGCACTTATAATTTCAGCATCAAGGGCCAGTGCCAGGTGAGCAGCAAAAGTCGTTTTCCCGACAGCAGTAGGGCCAAGAACCGTAACCAAAGGAAATTGTTTGTGCATTGTGCAAAGATGTAAAAAAATAACGGTCGGAATAGTTACAAATTAAGAAAATGCAAAAAACAGGTAGATTAGCAGAATGAAACATGTTTAATAGCCACACTAAATATCCAGACTTTAAAAACCAAGAACTTAATCTGAGTTGATTTATCAATACTTAGCTAACTTATCTTTTATAATTCATAAACTCTTATTTTTGCATTTCTATACCAACTACATTAATGGAACTTATCACAAAATACTTCCCAGGGCTTTCGACAATCCAACTTGATAAATTCGAACGGTTAGAAGCACTCTACCTGGAATGGAACAGCAGAATCAATGTAATTTCGCGCAAGGATATGGAACATTTTTACGAGCGCCATGTATTGCATTCGCTGGGAATTGTTAAGGTGCAGCAGTTTCTGGCCGGAACCCGTGTGTTGGATGTTGGAACCGGCGGTGGTTTTCCGGGTATACCGCTCGCTATTATGTTTCCCGACACCCAATTTGTACTGGTGGATTCGATAGGCAAAAAGATAAAAGTTGTTCAGGAAGTAGCTCAGGCAGCAGGAATCAACAATATTACAGCCATTCATACAAGGGCAGAAGATGTTAAGCAGAAATTTGATTTTGTGGTTAGTCGCGCCGTTACTGTCCTCCCTGATTTCATAAAATGGGTTGAAAATAAAATTACTAAAGAAAGCAGGCATGAAATAAAGAATGGAATCCTTTATTTAAAAGGTGGCGACCTTGAAGCCGAACTAACACCATTGCGGAATAAATATCAGATTTTCAACCTGAATGAGTACTTTAATGAAGATTTTTTTGAAACCAAGAAGGTAGTTTATGTCAAATTGTAATTTTCACAAGATTTAACAAACTACCATACACTTTATATTAAAGTGTACCTTGCTTTTTTACTACTTTTGACGCAATTACCATTTACCATTAAGTTTTGTCTCAAGTCGGTTTTTCAAATCACCAGAGTCGAAATTTCATTCCACCGAAAACACTGGACCCTGCTGTTATTTAGTAACAGATATTCATTTTAAGTTTTAGACAACAACACCTAACGTAATTAAAAACAAATAACTCCTATACATCGATGAACAAAGAAATCTTTAAATTGGAACCTACAGCTGTCTGGAAGAATTTTTACAGCCTGACACAAATTCCACGGCCTTCGCATCACGAAGATCGTATTCAGCAATTCATGTTCGATTTTGGAACAAACCTTGGTCTTGAAACCATAAAGGACGAAGTTGGCAACATTATCATCCGCAAGCCTGCTACTCCGGGAATGGAGAACCGCAAAGGTATTGTACTGCAAACCCATCTTGATATGGTTCCGCAGAAAAACAGCGACAAAAATCACGATTTTGCCAAAGATCCTATCGAAGCGTATGTTGATGGCGATTGGGTTACAGCTAACGGCACAACCCTCGGAGCTGATAATGGAATGGGCGTTGCCGCATCGATGGCAGTACTTGAAGCTACCAACCTGGTTCATGGTCCGGTAGAGGCTTTGTTTACCTGTGATGAAGAAACCGGGATGACCGGTGCTTTCGGATTGAAGGGTGGAGTTTTAAAAGGTGATATACTACTTAACCTTGACTCGGAAGATGAAGGCGAATTGTATGTTGGCTGTGCCGGCGGCACAAATGCCAATGCCACATTCGCATACAAGGAAGAACCTGTTCAACAGGGTCTGGCAGCATTCAGACTTTCGATTACAGGTTTAAAAGGGGGGCATTCGGGCCTTGAAATTATTTTGCAGCGTGGCAACAGCAATAAGCTGATGAACCGTTTCCTGCAACATTCGGTTGTTGAACATGGACTGCGACTGGCTACTATCGAAGGCGGAAGCCTCCGTAATGCTATTCCACGCGAATCGTTTGCAGTAGTTACCGTTCCTCCTTCAAAAGCTGACGAATTTGTAAAATGTGTTAGTGAGTACGAAAAGTTATACCGCAGTGAACTTTCAGCAACCGAACCGGATCTGAAATTTGTTGTTTCAGCAACGGCAACACCGCAGTTTGTTATTGATGCAGCAACGCTCGATAAAGCAATGAGATCTATTAATGCCTGCCCGAATGGCGTTATGCGGATGAGCGATGATATGATCGGACTGGTTGAAACTTCAACGAACCTTGCCAGTGTAAAATCAGCGAATGGAAAGATTTATATTCAATGTTTACTCCGCAGTTCAGTAGATTCATCACAGGAAGATCTCGGAGGCATGATCAAAGATGTTTTCGAACTTGCAGGAGCTGATGTGGTACTCGACGGCACCTATCCTGGATGGAAACCTAACATGCAATCATCCATTCTGATCACCATGCAGGAGGTTTATCAGAAATTATACGGACGTATCCCCGAAATCAAAGCTATACATGCAGGCCTCGAATGCGGGCTGCTGGGCGGCGTTTACCCTAACTGGGATATGATTTCGTTTGGTCCAACCATCCGCTACCCACATTCACCCGACGAAAAAGTGCATATCGCTTCGGTCGAAAAATTCTGGAATTACCTTGTTAACACGCTGAAAGATGCGCCTTTAAAAGAAGGATCAGCAGTTTAGTTTATATTTAAAATCCCTGCTTTCGGTAGAAATACAGTTAGCAGGGATTTTTTTTTACAATGCATTTGGATATTAGGATACATTTCATACCTTTGCACCCCTAAAACTACCAATCATGAAGAGGACTTTCCAACCATCAGTAAGGAAAAGAAAAAATAAACACGGATTCAGACTAAGAATGTCGACTGTTAACGGACGCAGGGTATTAGCTGCACGCAGAGCTCGCGGAAGGAAAAAACTTACAACTTCTGACGAAGGGAAATAATTCTTTTCACCCTCTGCTGTTGTTTTAGTAAACAGCATATATAGCATAAACTTATTCCGGAGGAGGCTTTCGAGCCTACCTCCTTTTCTTTTTGTACCAGGCCCTTGCAGATTTTCCTCTTACCAGATATACAGTAGCTTTATCGCTGTTCAAGCTGATAAAAGTTGTCTGATACATTTCCGTTTACATTTTATCAGCCTATACAGAAAATGCTGTTTATTGATCCATAAACAGCCTGTTATCCCAAAAATAGTCTTCGGTTCTGACCAGTTGAACATCTTTGTAAAACGCAGGATGTTCTGTATTTAAAACGTAATTGTACTCTAAGGGTATAATGGCCGACGGAACCTTCAGCAACAATGTTTTCTGTTCGTTATACCATCTGGAGCCTATTTCCTGAAGAGCAGAATACGAATCGAATGCCCTCCAGTTCGCGGACAGGTCACTGAGTTTGATCTGAGTAATCAAACTATCGTCATCTGCAATTGAAATCACCAAAATTTTATAATTATCAGCCGGTACTACTTCACCCCTGTGAACAATCAACTCAAGGGTCGATAAAGATCGTGAAGATCCTGTATAAATGACATGCTGTCCGCGTAAATTCCACCTGTTTGCACTACCCGAAGCAGTTAGCTTTGTGGCAAATGATGCCTTACAAATCCTGAATACCTCCATGAGTTTAATTACACATTATCACCATATTCCATGGCCGTTAACCTGTCATCAACAAAACGAATCCCGCTTACCGTATTTAAATAACCATTTGGGGATTTACCATCGAAATAGAAATTTACTGTATTTAACCATTGAAAAAGATCTTTTGCAGAACCCAAAACATGAATACCATGCCTGATAAGCGACAAAAGGAGTAAAACATGTTCCTTGGTGTTTTCTTTGAATTTATTTTCCGGCTGACGATATGACCTGAACGTCCTTACACTAATATTCAACCAGCCGGATATTACATCATCATTGTAATCGGTAAGCGTTTTAATCGTATTGATATACTTCCAGTTCACATCTTTTGTGCGAAGAAAAGCTAAAACTTCGCTATCCGATATCTGACCCGGAACTCCGTATAATGCAAGCGGATCTTCGACCATCTGATTCTTTTGTTTCATCTGTTATTATTTATTTTTTAGGGGTCAGATGGAATACACCAGATTAAATATAATATCATCTTCAATTGGTGATTTATACAATCATGGCTATTTCATCTGTTATTATTTATTTTTTAGGGGTCAGATGGAATACGCCAGATTAAATATAATATCATCTTCGATTGGTGATTTATACAATCATGGCTATTTCATGGCAATGAAATTATTTATAACAAAAATAGGCAATTTTACCCTTTAATACAAGAACTATTTCCTTTTTTATTTTTTTACCTTCTGCTTTATGCAAATTTGCGCCTAACAGCAAGCATACTGTTACCAATACAGGAAAAAACAGTAATTTAGCCTTTCTTTATTTCAAACGATGCAGGCTATTATTCAAGAAGCATCAGTAACCGGACTTTTCCGGTTAATACTGATAGTTTTAACGGTTTATTGGGTTTTCAACCTATTCATCAGGTTCGTCTTACCTCATATGATGCGGAAATATGTAACTAATTTCCAGAATCAGTTTTCAAGCGAAAACCAACGCAAACAGGATGAAATGAACAGAAAAAAGGAAGGTGAAATCTCGATCACCTATGTTGATAAAGATAAAAACACAGGTCCAAATCCGGATGCCGGGGATTATGTGGAATATGAAGAAGTAAAATAAGCTGACCAAAGTTCCAATACAATTATACTCACCCACCAAAGCCATTATTACATGAAGAACATCAGTTTCAGGAAGGCTCTGCCTTATCTTTCAGCAATTGCAATATTTGTTGTTATTACAATGATGTATTTCAGTCCCCTGCTCGAAGGCAAAAAGCTCAAACAATCTGATATCACCCAGTGGAAAGGTATGTCGAAAGAGATTTCGGATTTCCGTGATAAAACAGGCAATGAAGCTTTATGGACTAACAGTATGTTCGGTGGAATGCCGGCATACCAGATATCGGTTGAATATAAAGGAAATGTATTGCGATATGCCGATCAACTCATGCAGTTGTTCCTACCACAACCTGCAGGTATGGTATTCCTCTACATGATTGGATTTTTCATCCTGCTCCTGGTACTGAAAGTGGATAAATGGCTGGCCATTGCGGGAGCTGTTGCTTTTGCATTTTCGTCATACCTGTTTATTATTTTCGAAGCCGGGCATAACAGTAAAGCACATGCTATAGGATATATGGCCCCGGTTCTGGCAGGCATCATACTAACCTATCGTGGCCGTTACCTGGCCGGAGGCGTTCTGGCTGCCATAGCCCTCTCGCTCGAGCTTCTCACAAACCATATGCAGATAACATATTACCTGATGTTAATTTCGGGCATTCTTGTGATTACAGAATTAGTAGGTAGTATAAGAGAGAAAAAGCTTCCGGGTTTCGCCAAAGCCACCGGCATTTTACTTATAGGAGCCATTTTCGCGGTTGCAACAAACATCACGAATTTATGGGCTACTTATGAGTATGGGAAAGAAACCATTCGCGGAAAAACCGAACTGACCACAGAGAAATCAAATCGCACCAGCGGTCTCGATAAAGACTATGCTACAGGATGGAGCTATGGAGTTATGGAAACCTTTACAGTTCTGATCCCTAATTTTAACGGAGGTTCATCGCAAGGTGCTCTTACCGAATCCTCAAACGTGTATAAAGCGCTGAAAGAAAACAATATTGACAATAACCAGGCTCAAAATGTGATCAGAGCCTTGCCGCTATACTGGGGAACACAACCGGGTGTTGCCGGGCCGGTTTATGCAGGAGCTATAATCATCTTCCTGTTTATTTTTGCATTGTTTATTGTCGACAACAAATACAAATGGTGGCTGCTGTCGGCAACCATCCTTTCGGTATTGCTGGCATGGGGGAAAAATTTCATGCCTTTCACTGATTTCTTCCTGAATTATGTGCCCGGTTACAACAAATTCAGAGCTGTTTCCATGACTCTTGTTATGGCTGAATTATGCATTCCATTACTGGCAATTCTGGGTTTACAGAAAGCATTTTCAGGCGAAACCGACAAAAAGAAACTGATAAAATATCTTTATTATTCGATTGGGATTACCGGTGGAATCAGTTTATTCTTTGCCATAGCAGGTAGCAGCCTGTTTAATTTCGTTTCGCCCGCTGACGAACAGTATAAATCTTATTTCCCCGACTGGTTGATTTCGGCTTTGCGCCTTGATCGTGCTGCACTGTTAAGTTCGGATTCATTCAGGTCGTTAGCTTTTATATTGCTGGCCGGAACTGCTGTATGGGCAATGATAAACCAGAAAATAAAGAAACCTGTTTTTTATTCAGCACTAATCCTGCTCATACTGGTTGATATGTGGACAGTGAACAGGCGCTACCTGAACAGTGAAAGTTTTGTACGTAAAAGTATTGATGCTGTTCCTTTCCAGCCAACGGCAGCTGATCAGATTATAATGAAAGATAATGATCCTGATTTCAGGGTATTTAACCAGGCCGTCGGAAATCCTTTTGCTGATGCCAGTACATCGTATTTCCACAAATCACTCGGAGGCTATCATGGTGCTAAACTACGCCGTTACCAGGAACTGATAGACCATCATCTTTCAAAAGGCAATATGAGTGTATTTAATATGCTCAACACCAAATATTTTATCGCCCCTGACGAAAAG